>DASUNW010000001.1:0-3858 GCA_036276955.1 Alcanivorax sp.
CCGGCACCAGCGAGGACGACGCCACCACGGCGTGCCCCTGGCGGGCGAAGTAATCAAGAAAGGCCTGGCGAATCTCAGCGCTCTTCATACGCAAGCAACTACTTTAGACAGGGAAATGGGGAGCAAAGTATAGCGTTGTCATCGAACGGTTGCGATGGCAAGACACCGGTCACCGCAAGCGGCACCGTAGGTCGGGTTGAGCGCAGCGAAACCCGACACAACGCTGGGTGCGACATCGACCGCAGGAAGTCGGCTTTCGCCTACGGCTCAACCCGACCTACCGGAGAAAGGCCGCGCCACACACCGCCACCACCATCACCAGCAGGATCCATTTCAGCACCCGCTGGGAGACCTTGTGCGCGAAGCCCACGCCCAACCGCACACCCACCAGGGTGCCGGCGGCGACCAGCAGGCCCGGCAGCCAGGCCACCTGGTCCCGCCATACGAAAATACCCAGGGCGAGAATGGTGAAGCCGGCGGTGATCGCCAGCTTCAAGCCATTGGTGCGCACCAGGTCGTAACGCAACTGCCCCGCCAGCACCGCGATCAGCAGGAAACCCACGCCGGCCTGGGCGAAGCCGCCGTAGGCGCCGGTCACGAACAACCCGACCCAGGCCGCCGGCGTATGGGCCAGCGCGCGGGGCGCCTCGTCGGGGCCGGCCATCAGCGTGGACGGTTTCAGCACCATCACCACCGCCATCACCACCAGGGTGGTCAGCAGGACCGGTTCGAGTATGGAAGTAGGCAGGAAAGACGCCGCCAGCGTCCCCAACAACGCCCCGGCCAGGGTCGGCACCATAATGCCCGGCAACGCCGCCGTCGGCATGGAGCCGTGGCGGTGAAACTGCCGCGCCCCCTCCAGACACTGGATCAACACGCCCACGCGCATGGTGCCGTTGGCGAGCGCCGGCCCCATGCCGGTCAGCATCAACAGGGGCAAAATCAGCAGGCCGCCGCCGCCGGCCAGGGTATTGATGAAACCGGCGATCACGCCGGAGCCCAGCAGGGCCGCCACCAGCCAAGGGTCGCTCAGGTACTCCACGTCGAATCCCCGTTGTCCGAAAGGGAAAGCATTATGACCTGTCCGGCGGGGGAATAAAGCCGCGACGTGGACCGGATCAGTCCAGGTCCTCCTCCCCGGCCAGATCCAGAGCATTAAAGCTTTGCTCCGCGTCGAAGCCCCGGGATTGCAGAAAACGCAGCTGGCGGGCTTTTTCCTTGCGGTCCGCCGGCGGTTGACGAAAGCGCCGGGCATGGGTCTCCCGGGCCAGGGCAAACCAGTCACACTGCGCCTCTTCCAGGGCCTCCTTGACCAGGGCTTCCGGAAGCCCGCGCTGCTGAAGCTCGGAGCGAATCCGCAACGGCCCCTGGCCGCGCTCGATCCGCGAGCGCACAAAAAAACCGGCAAAGCGCCGGTCGTTTAGAAAGTCGTGTTCCTGGCACCAGTCCAGCGCCGCGTCCAGCGCCTCGCTGTCGCCGAACTTGCGCGCCATCTTGACGCGCAATTCAGCGCGGCCATGGTCCCGGCGCGCCAGCATCTTTACCGCGTACTGCCGTAACTGGGAAGGGTCGGCGGGGCCATCTTCAGGGCCCCGCTGTCGCCGCCGCCGTTCAGTCATCCTTGGCGTCGGGTTGCTCGTCGCTGTCGGCGACCGCCGCTTCTTCTTCCTTCGGCGCCCCCACGTTCAGCAGGCGGGCGCGGATTTCCTTCTCGATGGCCTGGGCCACGTCCGGATGCTCGGACAGGTATTCACAGGCGTTCTGCTTGCCCTGGCCGATCTTGTCGCCCTGGTAGGCGTACCAGGCACCGGACTTGTCCACCAGGCCCTGCTGAACGCCCAGGTCCAGCACTTCGCCCAGCTGATTGATGCCCTGGCCGTAAAGAATCTGGAATTCCGCCTGCTTGAACGGCGGCGCCACCTTGTTCTTGACCACTTTGACCCGGGTTTCGTTACCGGTGACTTCGTCGCCCTGCTTCACCGCGCCGATACGGCGGATGTCCAGGCGCACGGACGAATAGAACTTGAGGGCGTTACCGCCGGTGGTGGTTTCCGGGTTGCCGAACATCACCCCGATCTTCATGCGGATCTGGTTAACGAACATCACCAGGCAGTTGGCGTTTTTCACGTTACCGGTGATCTTGCGCAGCGCCTGGCTCATCAGACGGGCCTGCAGGCCGACGTGGGCGTCGCCCATCTCGCCTTCGATTTCCGCCTTCGGCACCAGGGCCGCCACGGAATCGACGATCACCACGTTAACGGCGCCGGAACGCACCAGCATGTCGGTGATTTCCAGGGCCTGCTCGCCGGTGTCCGGCTGAGAGACCAGCAGGTCGTCCACGTTAACGCCGAGTTTTTCGGCGTAATCCGGGTCCAGGGCGTGCTCGGCGTCGACGAACGCGCAGGTGGCGCCCTGCTTCTGCGCCTGGGCGATCACGCTCAGGGTCAGCGTGGTCTTACCGGAGGACTCCGGGCCATAAATTTCGACGATGCGGCCTTTCGGCAGGCCACCGATACCCAGGGCGATATCCAGACCCAGGGAGCCGGTGGAAATGGCGGGAATGCGCTCGCGCTTCTGGTCGCCCATGCGCATTACCGAACCTTTACCGAACTGACGCTCAATCTGGGACAGCGCCGCCGACAGTGCTTTACTCTTGTCGCTCATTTGTGAACCCCTCTCCGATTCCATCCATTGGCACAGAAACTGACCCGATGGCCAGCACTGTCTTTCTGGACAGCATTATGGGCAGTGTTTGTTCAGGGTGCAACCCCCGCACTACGCGTGGCGATGGGCGACATGATACACGTCCCCACAGAGGAACAAATCCGCGCCCCTCACAGCCGCTCGATGAGGCCCTCCAGGGCCGCCAGCATGCTGCGGTTACGCACCTCGTCGCGGTCTCCCGGAAACAGGTAGCACTGCGCCTCGGCGATGTCATCGCCGAGGCCCCAGCCGATCCACACCGTGCCCACCGGCTTCTCGGCGGTGCCGCCGTCGGGGCCGGCCACGCCACTCACCGACAGGCTCACGTCGCCGTTGGAATGCTGCAAAGCACCACGCGCCATGGCCAGCACCACGGCCTCGCTGACCGCACCGTGGGTTTCCAGAATAGAACGCGGCACGCCCAGCATCTCTTCCTTGGACAGGTTGGAATAGGTCACGAAACCCCGCTCGAACCAGCTCGAGGCCCCGGGCTCGTCGGTCAGCAAGCGGGCGATGCCGCCGCCGGTGCAGGACTCCGCCGTGACCACCGACAGCCGCCGCTGTTGTAAAATCTTGCCTAACTCCCGCGCTCGATCCGCCAGTCCTTGCATGCTCTTTACCTCGCAAAATCCTGTTATGACGGCTGCCATGATGGCCAAGTTACGGCCCGCTTCCCAGCGCTCCGGCCGCGGGGAACCTTCCCTGGCGCCCACGGCCCGGCTGTTACCCGGGTTACGGACACGAGTGAAGGAGCACTATCGTGATCACCGCGACTCGCCACCACTTCGTGTGTTCTGCAAGGCCACGGTCCGATCATGAAAATACGGGATAACCCCTGGTCGATAGCCGGACCCTGCTAATCTATCCTAGTGTTTGTCACTCCTTAACACACGCGGCCCCCATGACCTCCCCCACCCGCATCCGGCGATGGTTCGAGCGCCTCAACCACTCCAAGCACATGCTCTGGCTGCTGGCCGCTCTTTCCTTCCTGGAAACCATCATCATACCGGTGCCCATCGAGTTGGTGTTGATCCCGCTGATGGCCATCAACCGCGCCCGCATCTGGCGCATCGCCACCGTGACCACTGCCGGCTGCCTCGCCGCCTCGCTGGCCGGCTACGGCGTGGGCTTGGTGCTCTACCAGTCCGTCGGCAC
>DASUNW010000002.1:0-5533 GCA_036276955.1 Alcanivorax sp.
GGGAGCTGCTAAAAATTGAAGGCTCGCCGATTCGTCTTGAGCTGAAGTCCGGGGACAACCCCTACGAGGGGCGCAAGACCCAGCTCACCGACCGGCAGATCAAACGCAAGCGCCGCATGATGAAGCACGTTAAGAAATAGCCGGTTCTAAAATCTGGGGGAAGAAGTGCGGGGGCATAAACTTCTACTACTGGCCTGTCTGCCATGGCTGACTCTGCCTGTCTGGGCGGACGCACCCTTTGGCGACGACAGAGAGGTGCCCCGGGTGCTGACCCCGGCGCGCCTGGATCAGCCCATTTCCGAAGTACCGGCCAGCGTCACCGTGATCGACCGGGAATTGATCCGCGCCAGCGGCGCCCGCGAGCTGTTCGAGGTGCTGCGGCTGGTGCCCGGCATGGCGGTGGCCAAGGCCGACGGCAACGTGCCCACCGTTGCCTACCACGGCACCCAGGCCCGCGACACCCGCCGCATGCTGGTGCTGATCGACGGGCGCAGTGTCTATCAGCCCGGCTTCGCCCGGGTCAGCTGGAACGACCTGGCGGTCAGCCTGGACGACGTGGAGCGCATCGAAGTTACCCGCGGCCCGGCCTCCGCCGCCTACGGCGCCAACGCCTTCACCGGCGTGATCAACATCATCACCCGCGACCCCCGCGACAGTGTCGGCCAGCGGGTCAGCGTGCGCGCCGGCAACAATGGCATCCGCGACGCGCGCCTGGGCGCCAGCCACCAGTTCGAGAACGGCGCCTTCCGCGTCAGCGTCAGCAGCCAGCGCGATGACGGCTACGACGCCGGCATCACGCCGCTGGAAAGCGGCGACGCCAAGCGCGTCGACACGCTCAACAGCCGCACCGTATTTGAGCTGTCGCCCCGCGACACCCTCACCGTGCACGCCGGCGGCAGCCGCTCACGGCTGGACCGGCCGCCGGAATCCGGCCTGCTGGAGATCGCCGACTACTACGACGACACCCACCAGGTGGGCGAGCGGGCCTTTTTCGGCCTCGACTGGCAGCGCCAGTTTTCCCCGCGTCATCAGCTCAAGGTGAGCGCCTACGGCCAGCACACCGACGAAGACACCAACCTGGACCTGTGTTTCCTCGACCCGCTCACCGGCGCCCAGGGCCCCGGTGGCGGCCTGTTTTTCTCCCAGGAGCTGCGCGACCTCTACCTGGCCAATAACCGCGACATCGACCAGACCCTGGCCGCCGCCGGCAGCGACCCGGCGATACAGAACCGCTACGCCACTCTGCAGGCCAGCGGCGCCCGGGCGTTCTGCGGCCGCGTCTGGCTGGACACCCGGGAAACCCGCTACGATCTGGAAATCCAGGACACGCTGCAGCTCACCGACTGGGCGCGCCTGGTGGCCGGCGCCAACCTGCGTCACGACCGGGCCGAGTCCCAGGCGTTCCTGTCCGGCACCGCCGACAACGTCAGCCGGCGGCTGTTCGCCAACCTGGCGGTCAAGCCGGTAGCGTCGGTGACCGTCAGCCTGGGCGGCTTCTGGGAATACGACGACATCAGCGGTGAGCACTTCAGCCCGCGTGCCGGTATCAACTGGCAGCTGTTCCGTGGCCACACCCTGCGCGCCTCCTACGCCCGCGCCCTGCGCACTCCGGACATCTACGAGGATCAGGCGCGCATCAATCTGCCCATCACCAGCCTGAACGCGCCTTTCGCCGGCAACCGGCAGGCCCTGCTGGGCTGGAACCCCGCCTATTTCTTCGTCACCCAGCAGAGCCCCGGCATGCTTGAGCCGGAACGCATTCGTTCCCGCGAGCTGGGCTACTACGGGCGCTTTTCCGCCGGCGCGCTGGGCGGCTTCGAGCTGGACATCCGCTATTTCCGCGAGGAACTCTGGGATCTGGTCAGCGGCGCGCTCAATCCGTTTGAGTTCAACCCCGCCAACAACGGCGAGGTCGAACACCGTGGCACCGAAGCGCAACTCAGCTGGCGGCCCAATGCCCGCCATCTCCTGCGTTTCACCGGCGCCCATGTGCACACCGAAACCGAGAACCGCACCGAGCGGCGCTTCGCCGCCCGTGACAGCGCCAGCGCCCTGTGGCACTGGCGCCTCGGCGGCGGCTGGTCCTGGTCCACCGCCTACTACCTGGCCCGCGACTACAACGATTACCCCTTCGAGCGGGTGGATGCGCAGCTCGGTTTCCGGCACCGTCTGCCTCATACGGAAGTGGAATGGCGTTTCGTGGTTCAGCACCCGCTCAATAAAGAACCGGTGGTGTTTGTCGAAAATCAGTACCAGGACGATCAGCGCTATTGGATCGGCGCCACGGTCACTTTCTAGGGGTCAGAAGCGGGGATCGCAGCCCATGCGGCACGATAACAGCAACATAGACGGCGCCTGGAGGCGCGGCGGCTAGGATGCGCCGCGCCTGGGGGATAGCTTTACTGCTGCTTAGCGTGGTGGCCGGTACCGCCGCCGCGGGCGCCCCTGCGTTCGGCGCTTACGCGGCGGACAGCCGCGAGCAGGGTGCCCCCGTACGGCTGGCGGTGCGCGCGCCCTCCACGGAAGCCGCCACCGAGTTCGCCGGCGCCCTGCGTGCCCTTGCTGGCGATACGCTGCGCCTGGTGAAACAGGACGCCGATCTGGTGCTGGCCCTGGGCGAGCAGGCGTTCCGCGACGCCCTCGCCGCCGGTGGGCCGCCGGTGCTGGGCCTGGCGGTGCCGCGCCGCGCCGCCGATCAGCTGATCACCGACGACTGCCGGTGCAGCGCCATCTGGCAGGGCGTGCCGCTGGACACTCAATTGGCGCTGTTGCGCGCGCTGCTGCCGGAGGCACGGCGCATCGGCATTCTACGCGCCCCGCACAGCGTCTGGCGGACCCTGCCGCCGGCGCCGCCCGGCCTCACCCTGGAAGCGGTTACCGTCCCCGAGCCGGACCGGCTGGGCGCCATGCTGCGCCGCCACCTGCCGGACTGGGACGTGCTGCTGCTGCCCGAGGATGACACCCTGTTCGACGGCGGCACCGCCCGGTTGGTGCTGCTCACCAGCTACCGCCAGCGGGTGCCGGTGGTGGGGCCGGACGGCGCCTATGTGCACGCCGGCAGCGTCGCCAGCGCCCACGTACTGCTCGACGACCTGGCCGCCGGCGCCCTGGACGCGGTGCACAGACAGCAGCGGTTCGGTCACTGGCCGGCGCCCGGCTTCGCCGGCCATTACTCCCTGGCCATCAACGAGCACGTGGCCGGCGCCTACGACCTGAGCCCGGTGGATCGGGCGTCCCTGGAACGGATTTTGGAGGCTACGCCATGACACGTCGCGGCGGCATTCGCCGGCAACTGCAATGGCTGGGGGTGATCCCGGCGCTGATCATGCTGATCCTGGTGCTGGTGTCGCTCACCTGGCAGCGCTTTCAGGACGCGGACAACGAGGTGCGTCAATTGGGCGGCTTCCTGGCCCAGCAGCTCGCCGGCAGCGCCGAATACGGCGTGCTCAGCGGCAACCTGTCCGACCTGCGCCGCCAGGCCAATCGGGTACTGGCGCGCCCGGACGTGCAGTACGTGCAGTTCCGCGACCAGGATGGTGAGCCGCTGCTGCGCGCCGGCCTCAACGCCGACCAGGTGACCGGCGAGGACGTGCTGGAATTTCACGCCGGCATCTACCGCCAGCCGGTGTCGCTGGACCCGACCTTCGACGACGCGCGGCCCGGCCGCCCGGACCGCATCGGCGAGGTGGTGCTGGGCGTGTCCCGAGGGCGCATTCTCGCCCGCCAGAAAGAAATCATCGGCACCAGCCTGCTGCCGGCGTTGCTGGCCATGGTGGTGGGGCTGTTCAGCGCCGGCTACCTGGCCCGCCAGATCGCCGACCCGATCAGCTATTTGTCCGGCCTGGTGCGGGTGATCCGTGGCGGCGACTACCACGTGCGCGGCGTGCGCCCGCTGAGCGGCGAGCTCGGCCATCTGCAAACCGACATCAACGAACTGGCCGCCAGCCTGGACCAGGCCCGCCGCGACCAGCACCGGGCCATGACCGAGCTGCGCGAGGCCCACCACCGCGCCGAGCACGCCAGCCAAGCCAAGAGCGATTTCCTGGCGATGATGAGCCACGAGCTGCGCACCCCGATGAACGGCGTGCTCGGCATGCTGCAGCTGCTGGAAACCACCCACCAGGACGACGAACAGCGCGAATACACCGACGCCGCCCTGGAATCCACCGGCCACCTGCTGGAAGTGATCAACGACATTCTCGACTTCTCGCGCATCGAAGCCGGGCGCATGGAGATCGACCAGAGCTACTTCGCCCCGGAACCGTTGCTCCAGAACTGCGTGGGTACTTTCCGTTACCTGGCCCGGGAAAAGGGCCTGTACCTGGAAGTGGAAGGCGCGGAGGTGCTGAACGGTCTGGAAATCCGCTCCGACGCCACCCGGCTGCGCCAGATCCTCAGCAACCTGATCTCCAACGCGGTGAAATTCACCGAAACGGGGGGCATCCGCGTGCTGGTGGACGTGCGCCACGACGAGCGCCACATGCTCAACCTGACCATCGACGTGCGCGACACCGGCATCGGCATCGCCGCGCACAAGCTCGACCGGTTGTTCCAGGCGTTCTCGCAGCTCGATTCGTCCAGCGCCCGGCGCTTCGGCGGCACCGGCCTGGGCCTGGTGATCGCCCGGCGCCTGGCGCAGATCCTCGGCGGCGACCTGACCGTCACCAGCGACCCGGAGCAGGGCAGCTGCTTCACCCTGGCGCTGCGCGTACGCAGCCGCGCCGTGGAGCAGCCGGCACTGACCGAACCCAGACAGGACGTCACCGAACTCAGTGGCCGGGTGCTGCTGGTGGAGGACAACGACGTCAACCGGCTGGTGGCCCGCCGCATGCTCGAGCACCTGGGGCTGGAAGTGGCCACCGCCGGCGACGGCGCCACCGCCCTGGCCATGTGCGCGGAGCAGACCTTCGACTGCCTGCTGATGGACGTGCAAATGCCAGTGATGGACGGCCTGGAAGCCACCCGCGCCCTGCGCCGCCGCGAGCGCGAAGCCGGCCGCGACCCGGTGCCGATCATCGCGCTCACCGCCAACGCCATGTTCGAAGAACGCCAGCGCTGCCTCGCCGCCGGCATGGACGCCCACCTCGCCAAACCCTTCCGCCGCCGCCGCCTCGCCCGCCTCCTCAGCCGCTACCTGTAAACCAAACCGGGGCGGGCAAGGCCCGCTCCCACAAGGCTAGCTCTCACAAAGGCAGCTTCAGGATTCCGGAGGCTTTACTCCTGTGGCTTAATCCGAGTCACGGTCGCCTCAAACGACCCCTTGGCGAGCCGGGTTTCCACGGTTTGTCCTTCTTTCAGGCTGTCCACCGACCGCAACGGTTGCCCCTCCATCAGCGTCAACGAATACCCCCGATCCAGGGTCGCCAACGGGCTGGCGGTGTGCAGCCGCCGGGCCGCGCCGTCCAGGCGCTGCGCCAGATGCCGCTGCTGATGGCGCAACGGCACCGGCAGCCGCCGCTGCAACTCATGCAGCCGTTGCGCCTGACGCGTCAACTGCTGCGCCGGCGACTGCTGGCGCAGGCGCACATCCAAC
>DASUNW010000003.1:0-8060 GCA_036276955.1 Alcanivorax sp.
AACCTCCGTCGCCGTGGGCGAGCCAGTCACGTTCACGTCCCAGACGCTTTGCGTGGAGGGTCTGGAGGCGCCGCTTCAGGTGGAGGTGGCGCGGACGCAGGCCCAGCGGAACCGTGGCCTGATGCAGCGCGAGAGTCTGGCGGAGGGCGCCGGCATGCTGTTCCTGTTCGACGGGCCGATGCCCAAGGGTGTCGGCTTCTATATGTACCGCACGCTGATTCCGCTGGATGTGGCCTTCGCCGATCCCGACGGTCGTATCGTGGCGATCATGACGATGACGCCGTGCCCCCATGACGACCCGCGCCGCTGTAAGGTTTACCGGCCGGGGAGGGCGTTCGTTTCCGCCTTGGAAGTGAACGCCGGTTTCTTTGAACGCCATGGCGTAAAAAAGGGGGACAGATTTTTCGATCCAACGAAAGGCCGCTGCGATCTCGCACCCGACGACGAGCCGATCACTGACAACAATTAGCGTTTCTGGCTTATTCCCCTCGCGTTTTACCCCGGCACACTGAACCGATGAAGACGCCAGGAAGCGGAACGGAGAGCGAGGTCGATATGTCGGAAGAGCGTAGCCCCTACGCGCCGGGCATCGGCTCGGCGGCGGACGCCTGGGTGGACCGCCTGCTGGAACGGGGGCGGGGCCCCGAGCTGGCGCCCATGCCCTTGAACACCCCACTGGACAGAACCCACATCACCGCGGCGGTGCGGCTCACCGGCCGCGACCGCTTTCATCTCGCCCGCGTGTTGGGCGTGGACCTGCCCACCCTGGAGCATTGGGAGCGCGGCCTGGGCGCGCCGGACGGCGCCGCCCACGCGCTGATCCTCATCGCCCTGCGTTTCCCCGAAGTGATCCGCGCCTTCTCCACGGACTAGCGGCAAGGGCCGGTAATTTCAAACCATGCCACTTAGTGATATAGTTTGGTGAATCTTGGTGCGTATCTTCAAAACCAGCTTATTCGCCCGTTGGGCGAATAAAAGCCAAGTAACGGATGCGAACTTGCGCCAAGCGATCAAGGAGATCGAGGCGGGGTTGGTGGACGCGGAGCTGGGTGCGGGTTTATGTAAGAAGCGCATCCCGATGACCGGTCGCGGAAAGCGTGGCGGTGGCCGATGTATCGTGGCTTTCCGGGCACGTCGGCGGGCGTATTTCTTACACGGTTTCGCAAAGGGCGCGAGCGCTAACGTGACACGGCGAGAGAAAGACGCCCTGCGGCGCTTGACTCGAGAGCTGCTGGGTTACAGCGATGCCGGTCTCCGTAAAGCCGTCGACGAAGGTGTTTTGATTGAGGTGGATTCTGATGACCAGTGACATTCTGAAAACGGTACACGAGACCGCCGAGGCGTTTAATAAAGCGGGCGTGATGGACGACGTGACACTGCGGGAATTTGATGCCCTCTGTCTGCCCGCGGTGAAGCCTTTGAGCGCTGCGCAAATTCGTCGTCTTCGTACCCGCCACCGTGTAAGCCAAGCGGTTTTCGCCGCCTATTTGAATACCTCCGTCTCCACCATTCAAAAGTGGGAACAGGGGGACAAGACACCTAACGGCATCTCCCTGAAGCTGCTCAACCTCGTGCAAGAAAAGGGCCTCGAGGTTCTGATCTAACCTCGGCCCTACTGCCGGGCGTTGAGCATGGCGATGGCGGCCAGCGCTTCCGGGTCGTGCTCTTTGAGGCGGTTGGCGATGCCGTGCTGGAAGAAGTAGCGGAAATCCGGCTCCTTCTGCGCGGGCACCAGGCAGCGGTCGCCGGGCAGCACCGGGGTCTGGGTGACCGCCGCTTCGTCGGCGACCATGGCCTGGGCGCGGCCGTCGCCGTACAGACGCCAGCTCACCACCTCCATCAGGCTCAGGGTTTCGAACTCGTCCTCGGAGAACACCGCGTGGGTGCCGATGGTGTCGGGGATTTCCTGCACCAGGCCCTGGCCCGGTTTGCCAAAGAACGCCACCGCCGCGTCCAGCTCCTGCACCTTGTGGGGCGGGGCCTCGCAGAACAGGTAGTCGCTTTCCGGCAGCCGGTAGCCTTCCCAGCGTCCATTGAGCGGGTCCGCCAGTTCATGGGCGCTCACCAGTTGTTTCAGCCAGGGCACCATGGCCAGGGTGTCGCCGTTTTCCAGGCGTGCCCAGGCAAGGATCTTCACTGAGAACAGGGTGTCGGGGTGTTGATCGTTGGCATAGAGCAGTTCCATGCCGTCGTATTCAGGGGAGAGTCTGAGAATCGGCGGCGAAGTGGCTCGCCGTCGTGGGGTAAATGGCAGCACGTTATTGGGACGCTTCGTGTTGCCAATGGGGTCACGCCGGTTTGCCATACACACCTCCGCGCAGCCTATGATTTCACACTAGACGGTGGGGGCGGGGCACGCAAGCGCTGTTTTGATGAGATTAAAGCGATCGCCGGATCAGCCGATGAACGGGGAGCAAGCGCACTCGCATACAAAACTTACAAACCGGAAAAGCCGCCATGCCCCGTTCCTCCCGTTTTAGTCTCCGCTCCAACCTGCAGAACAAGATGCTGTTGCTTGCCTTGGGCCCGGTGCTTCTGATCACGTTGATTCTGGAAGTCCTGGCCACCTTGGAAAGCCGCCGGGAAACCCGTGAAAGCCTGAGCGAGCAGCGCAGCGCGTTGATCGAAGCTCGGCAACAGGGGGTTAAAAATCTGGTGGACGCCGCCAAGGCGTCGGTGAGCCATCTGGCCGACGCGCCGCCGGAGGAGCGGGCCGCCGCCCAAGCCCGCGCCCGCGAAATTCTTGGCAACATCACCTTCGGTGGCGGCAACTATCTGTTCGTCTATGACTTCCGGGGCAACGTGGCGGCATCGCGCACCGACAACGTGGGCGGCAACAGTTGGGATCTGCAGGACGAGGACGGCAAATTCGTGATTCGGGACCTGATCGCCGTGGCCCGCGACGGCGGTGGGTACTATCAGTACCGCTGGACCAACCCGGCCACCGATACGGTGGAGGCGAAATATTCCTACGCCACCGCCATTCCGGAGTGGGACTGGATGATCGGTGCCGGGGTGTACGCCACCGAGGTGGACAAGAGCATGGCGGCGGCGGAAGCGGAAGCGGCGGCGGCACTGAACCACGCTTTACTGAAAACCATGATCACCACCTTGGTGCTGCTGGCCGTGGTGGGCGCCGGCGCGGTCTGGATGGTGCGCCGCACCGTGCGGCCGATCCGCGACACGGCCACGGCGATGGAGGATATCGCGCGTGGCAAAGGCGACCTGACCCGCCGCCTGGCGGTGACCACCGACGATGAGGTGGGCGAACTGGCCACCCAGTTCAACGGCTTCGTGGCGCGCATGCAGGAAACCCTGCTGGAAGTGCGCGGCAGCACCCGGCATGTCCACCGCGCCGCCGATGAGATCGCGCTGAGCAGTGAAGAGCTCGCCACCCGCACCGAGCAGGCCGCCGCCAATCTGCAGGAGACCTCGGCGTCCATGGAGCAGATCACCGCCACCGTGAACCACAGCGCCGAATCCGCCGGCCAGGCCAATAAGCTGGTGGCGGGCACGGCCAAGGTGGCCCGCGACGGTCAGGTGGTGATGGGGCAGGTGGAAACCACCATGGGCGAGATCAGTGATTCCGCCGCCCGGGTCAATGAGATCGTCACGTTGATCGACGGCATCGCCTTCCAGACCAACATTCTCGCGCTCAACGCCTCGGTGGAGGCGGCCCGCGCCGGCGAGCACGGTCGTGGCTTCGCGGTGGTAGCGGAAGAAGTGCGCAACCTCGCCGGCCGCGCCGGTGAGGCGGCCGGCGAGATTCGCGCGCTGATTGATACCTCGGTGTCCCGCACCCGGCAAGGTTCGGATCTGGTCCGCCAGGCCGGCGAAACCATGCGCGGCATCGTCGCCAGCGTCGAGCGCGTCACCGGGGTGATCGAAGAAATCAGCAGCGGCGCCGCCGAGCAGAGCAGCGGCATCGGGCAGGTGAACACCGCCGTGGCGGAGATGGATTCCGTGACCCAGCAGAACGCCGCCATGGTCCATCAGACCTCCGGCAACGCCGCCGAGATGCGCCGCCACGCCGGCCGCCTCAGCGCCCTGATCGATTCCTTCGTGCTCGGTGAAGCGACCTGAAACCGGTCCAGATGTGATCTTTCAGTAGGTCGGGTTAGGCCGAAGGCCGTAACCCGACGCCCACGCCCGGCGGCGCCGCCAACGGCTGCCGCAGCCGCCAGCGCAGTCGCACGCCGAGCAGCACGGCGGCGACAGTGAGCCCCGACACCAGACCGATCCAGAACCCGGCCGGGCCCATGGCCGGCACCCACAGGTCGGTGAGGCCCAGGATGTAGCCCACCGGCAGCCCCACGCCCCAGTAGGCCACCAGCGTCATCAACATCGGCCAGGCGGTGTCCTCGAAGCCGCGCAGGCAGCCGTTGGCGCACACCTGCAAGGCGTCGGACACTTGGTAAATGCCGGCGAACAGCAGCAGGTGGGCGGCCAGGGCGATCACTTCCGGGTTGTCGGTGTAGATGTGCGGAATCCACGGTCGGCTGACGATCAGCGCCAGCCCGGCGAACAGGCCGATGCCGCCGGTCATCGCCAGCGAGCAACGCACCGCGCGGCTCAGCCCGGCGCTGTCGTGGCGGCCGCTCGCATGCCCCACGCGCACCGTGGCGGCGAGGGCGAAACTGAGCGGGATCATGAAAATCAGCGAGGTGAAATTCAGCGCGATCTGATGGCCGGCAACGATCTCCGGCCCCAACCGGCTGATCAACAGGGCGATCACCGCGAAGATGCTCACCTCGAAGAAAATCGACAGCCCCACCGGCAAACCCAGGCGCAGCATATAGCCCAGGCTGGCCAGTTCCAGGTGGCGTTCGCGCAGGGTCAGCCGCGCCGGCCGGTACACCGGGTGACGGCGAATATAAGCGCCCATCAGCAGCGCCATGCACCACATCACCAGACTGGTGGCCCAGCCGCAGCCGACCCCGCCCATGGCCGGAAAACCCAGCTTGCCGTAGATCAGCACATAGTTGGCGGGGATGTTGATCGCCAGCCCGATGAGGCTGATCCACAGCACCGGCCGGGTGTGGTTCATCGCCTCGGTGTAGCTGCGCAGCGCCAGCAGCACGGCGGCGCCGGGCATGCCCCAACTGAGTGCGTTCAGGTAGCCCGCCACCAGCGGACGGATCGCCGGGTCCACGTTCATGACCGTCAGCAGTGGCGTCATCGAACGCAGTACCACGGCGCTGAACAGGCCCAACCCCAGGGCCAGCCAAAGACCCTGCTGGGCCACCGGGTTGACGCGATGGTAAGCTTCGCCGCCGAGGTGGCGGGAGAGAATCGGCGTGGCACTCATCAGCACGCCGGTCATGAACAGGAACAGCGGCACCCAGATGCTGGCGCCCACCGCCACCGCGGCGAGGTCCTCGGCGCCCACCCGGCCGGCCATCATGGTGTCGACGAAGCCGTTGGCGGTCTGCGCCAACTGGCCGCCGAGAATCGGCAAGGCGAGACGCAACTGAGCAAGGTATTCGAGACGATGAGCGGACATGGCGGACGACAGCCTGATCACGGGGCGGCTACCATACCGCAATCCCGTGTCGTGGTGCACCGCGCCGCGGACCTGGAATCACTGTTTCGGGACACTTTTTTTGATCGCCACCACACGGTGCTGGAAGGTGGCTTCGAAGAGCCGGTTTATATCGCCGGCGCTCCGGTTTCCGGTGAACCCGCGCGTATCCGCTACACCCGCGATTATTTCCGCAGCGCCCTGCACGAAGTGGCGCACTGGTGCGTGGCCGGTCCGCGCCGCCGGCGCCTCGACGACTACGGTTACTGGTACGCCCCGGACGGCCGCGACGCCGCCGCCCAGGCGCAATTCCTGCGCGTGGAAGTGCGCCCCCAGGCTCTGGAAGCGTTATTTTGCGCCGCCTGCCATCATCCGTTCCGCGTCTCCCTGGACAACCTGAACGGCGACCCCGGCGACGAAGCCCGCTTCGCCGCCGACGTCCAGGCCCTCGCCGAGCGCCTGCACCACAACGGCCCGCCGCCCCGCGCCCGCCGCTGGATCAACGCCCTGACCCGCTTCTATCGCACCGATCCCCAGCCGTAACCCGGCATTCCTCCTATACCCGCTGTGCCCCTCGATTTCGGACAGACCGTGTCGGACAGACCGTGTCGGATTACGCCTTCGGCTAATCCGACCTACGGGTGAACTGTCGGTAAACCCTGGTTTACATTAAAGACAACCGAGGTTTACAATTCGGGGATGTCATTGGAGATACTAAAAACAACCACCTTTGACCGTTGGTTGGCCGGACTGAAGGATCGCCGCGCGAAAGTTAAAATCAACGCGCGGTTGCTGGTAATCCAGGAAGGCGGCATGAGCGATGTAAAAAGCCTCGGGCGCGGCCTATGGGAAACGCGGATTCACTATGGGCCTGGCTACCGGCTTTATTACGTATGGCGTGGTCAGTGTGTGATCGTGTTGCTGTGCGGTGGTGATAAATCGAGCCAGGTGCGGGATATAAAAAGGGCCAGGGAAGTGGCGCGGTATTTTGATGAATAGCGGCATTTACAGGAGAGCGGGAATGGCCAAAGGCAAAGAAATCAGAGAGGCGGTGACTCCTTGGGATCCGGCGGACTACCTGGCCGATCAAGAGGACTGCGTGCTTTTCCTCGAAGCTTGCGTTGAGGAGGGTGACCCGTCCGTGATCATCGCCGCACTGGGGGCCGTCGCGCGAGCGCGAGGCATTGCGACCTTGGCGGAACAAACCGGAATGAGCCGCCAGGGTCTCTACAAAGCCCTGCGCGAGGACGGTAACCCGTCTTTCGCGGCGGTACTGAAGATAATCCGGGCGCTGGGAATGCGGCTTCACATTGAAGCCGCCTGAGGCCGTAACCCGACATTTTCCTAGCGCAGCATGTGCAGGAAGTGCATGTGCTTCTCGTACTGGTCGAGCACGTCGCTGATCACCTGCTCGCGGGTGAAGCCCATCAGGTCGTAGTCCTGGCCGCCTTCGCTGAGGAAGACGTCGGCGCGGAAATACTGCTCGCTTTCCGCGTGGCGCTTGGAGTGCTCGAGCTGGCGCAGGGTGATCGACGGCCGGGCGTAGCCGCGTATGCGCACGCCGTACAGAAAGTCGGTTTCCTCGGCGTGGCCGACCACCAGGGTGGCGCGGTCCTCGCCCTCGGTGACTTCCACCTCCAGGCCGTGGCCGCGCAGTTCGTCGGCCACCGCGTTAAGCGCCGGGGTGGCGACCTCGCGCAGGAAAGCCTGCACGCGAGTGCGCACCGGGAAGCTCACCATGCCCCGCAGGCGGGTTTTCCAGGCTCCGGCAGGCGCGTTGTGGCCCACGTGGATGGCGGCCGGCGCGGTGCCCAGGTTGGACTGGAAGCTGGTTCGCCGGATGCCTTCCACTTTCAGTGACCGGACCAGCCCGAAGCAGGCGATCAGAAGCACCACCGAGAACGGTAGCGCCGAGGCGATGGTCGCCGATTGCAGCGCGCCCAGGCCGCCGGCCAGCATCAAGGCGATGGCCACCAGACCTTCGGAGCTGGCCCAGAAAATGCGCTGCCACACCGGCGTGTCGTCGTGGCCGCCGGAGGCCAGCATATCCACCACCATGGAACCGGAGTCCGAGGAGGTGACGAAGAACACCACCACCATCAAGGTGGCGACGCCGGAAATAAAGCCGGACCAGGGGAATTGCTCCAGGAACCGGAACAGCGCCACCGCGTTGTCGTCTCTCACGTATTCCGCCAGTTGCGGGAAGGAACCGTCCAGGATCATGCGGATGGCGGAGTCGCCGAACACGGTCATCCACAGCAGGGTGAAGCCGGCGGGCACCAGCATCACGCCCAGGGCGAATTCACGGATGGTGCGGCCACGCGAGACGCGGGCGATGAACATGCCCACGAACGGCGACCAGGAAAGCCACCAGCCCCAGTAGAACAGGGTCCAGCCACCCATCCAGTCCTGCGGGCCGTCTTTCACCTGCGGCTGATAGGTGTAGAGGTTGAAGGTCATGTTGACCAGATCGGAGAGGTAGCCCCCAAGGTTCTGCACATAGGCTTTGAGCAGGAATACGGTGGGCCCGAGAAACAGC
>DASUNW010000004.1:0-6219 GCA_036276955.1 Alcanivorax sp.
CTGGAGCGCATCGACATGCCCGAAGGCGTTCATGTCTCCGGGCTGACCCATGACAATAACGGTTGCTTTTACTGCGGTGGTGGGGCAAGCGGGAAAGTCCGGGCGGTCAGCCGGCACGGGTAATGGCAGATCCAATGCGGCCGACTACGCCGTCTGCTCATTAACCTGCTTGCGGTCTTTTACCGGCGGCAGGCCGAACATCCGCGCGTACTCGCGGGTGAACTGCGGCACGCTGGCGTAGCCGACATCGTACGCGGCGCGGCTGGCGCTCTTGCCCTCCGCCAGCATCAACCGGCGCGCTTCGATCAAGCGCAGCTGCTTCTGAAACCGCAGCGGCGACACCGTGGTGACCGCGCGAAAATGCTGATGGAAGGCGGACCGGCTCATGCCGGCTTCCCGGGCCAGCCGCTCAACGGTGAGCGGCTGCGCGTAGTCTCGGCGCAGTATCGCCACGGCCCGCGCGATGCGCCGGACACGGCTATCCGGCGGGCCAAGCCGCCGGATCGCTTCACCCTGCTTGCCGAGCAGCAGCCAATAGTGGATCTCGCGCACCAGGGACGAGCCCAACACCGCCAGCGAAGCGGGACGATCCAGCAGCCGCACCAGCCGGAGCATGGCCTCACGGAGGTGGTTATCGATAACGGCGGGGGGTTCCAGAGCAGGCTGTTCCGCACCGCCGATCGCCACATCCAGCTCCGCGATCACTGACGGGTCCAGATCCAACGCAAGCGCTAGGTAGGGCCTGGCGATGCTGGCCTCACTGATGCGGCTGACGGTGGGCATCGCGGCCGGAACGATCATTGAATCCCCGGAGGCAAAGCTGAGATCCCGGTTGCCGAGAGTGACCTGCTTGCGCCCTTGCAGCACCAGACACACCAACGGGCTGGCAATGGTGTGCTCCAGCCCTCCGGGAGCGCTACCCCGCACCAGGAACAGCCCGGGCACCGGCGTCGGGGCGATCCCGGCCGCGTCGGCGTGGGTTCGGGTGTAGTGATCTACGGCTTGGCGCAGGGCATCGGACATACCCCATTGTTATCCAGTGTCGGCCCCGGGTACAGGTATTCAGGACAATCAGGCAAAAAAGGGCGCCCTTTAAGCATCCTGCGCTGCCCGCTGCCACCTACCGTATAAGCCTCAGCAACGGGAGAACACCATGACCGATAACGCCACCCGCAATCCGGGACCGACCCCACAACCACAGCCGCCGGCCGCGCGCCCTCACCGGGGCGTCGAAGTCTCCGGCCACGATGGCGAAGAGGGCCGTAAAGCCTTCTATATCCACATCGAAGCACTGCCCGGCAAGGAGAACGAGGTAATCCGCATGCTCGAGGACATTCTGGAGTGCGTGCACGGCGAACCCGCCACCGGACCCTGGTACGGCGTACGCTACTCGCAAACGACCTTCGGCATCTTTGAAGTCTTCCCCAGCCGCGCCGGCCGCCAAGCGCACGTGGAAGGGGGCGGCGGCGAGATATTCCGGGATGTGGCGCGGATGAACGGGATCCTGGCCCGCCCGGCGCATGTGCACCGCCTGGATGTACTAATGAGCAAAGAGGTATTCGCCTGATGTCGGACGGTGCGCTAGCGGCGGCGGGCGAACCAGGCGCGAATCAAGCCGGCCTGGAAAAAGGTTCGCGGCGCATCGAAGCCGCCGGCCTTTAGAATGCCGGCGACCTCGGAGGGCGGCAGTACGGCCACATCCCTGGTGTAGGTGGCTTTCATACGGCGCAGCCCTTCGTCGGTGACCGACGCGGGCGAAGTGGCACGCTGCCAGACGCGTAGCACATCGTCGTAGCCCGGCGCGTCCTGCTCCGTGGACAGATCAGAGCTGGCCAGTACGCCGCCCGGCACCAATCGCTCGGCGATCTTTTCGAAGAACGCCGAGCGCGCCGTTGGTTCCAGGATAAACTGCGACACCAGGAAACAGGTGGCGGCCTGGTACGGCGCGCCGGCCGGTAGCGAATCCAGGTAGCCCTCATGGAATTCGCACCGCTCGGCGATGCCCGCCTCGCCGGCCCGGCGCCGGCATACGTCCAGCATGGCCGCGGCCGGCTCCACCGCGGTGAACCGCCAGCCGGGAAAGCGATCGGCCAGATGCAGGATCTCACTGCCGGTGCCGGCGCCCACGCAAAGGATCCTGGCGTCGGCGGGCAAGTCCGCGAACACGGACTCCAGCAGGAAGTACAGGCACCGGGTGATCGGCGCGGTTCGCTCCCACTGCTTGTCATAGCCCGGCGCCATCTGATCGAAAAGGGCTTTCAGTTCCTCGTCGTTCATGTGCCGCCCTCTTTAACCAAACGGCCGCACGCCGATCAGCGCGCCATGCAACCAGAACGCGAACAGCGCCCAGGCCAGCACGCCCACCACCACGGTGATAATGTCGCCCTTGAGGGTACCGGGCGCGTAGGTTACGCCCTGGGCGCGGTCACGCCGACGCAGCCGGGCGAACGCCACGATCGCCCACACCAGGAAAGCGCCGAACAACACCACGTCGTGCAGCAAGCCGATGGACAGCAAATGACCGAACGCCCAGACCTTGGTGCCCACTACCATGGGGTGACCAATACGGGCACGGAGGCGGTTGCCGGGCACATAGGCGGCGGCCAGCAGAATGAACGCCACCAGGGTGAACAACGCATTCAGGTGGCCCAGCCACGCCGGCGACGTGTACAACACCACCGGATCCAGCCGGGCCCGCTGGAAGCCGAGAATAATCAACACGAAACCGGCCAGGGCGATCAGGCTGTAGAGCCCTTTCCAGGGCAGCAGGCCCATACTGTCCACGCGGCGCTGCCGCCATTCCGGGGCGAAGCCCACGCAGTGAATACCCAGGAAAATCAGCAAACCGAGAATCAGCATTATCATTGTTGTGTGTCTCCGGACGCGAAAGGGGTGGCTCTATAGTGCCGCAATCGGGATGGCGGGAACATGACCCACGACGGTTACGCCTCGGCCTCAGGCGCGCTCAGGGCTTTGCTGTAGAACCCGGACGGATCGAAGCAGCAGACCCGCTTTTCGCCGGACGCCAGCTTGTCCAAGGCGCCGTTGATCCGCTTGGCGCGGGTCTTCGCCTGCTTGGCGGTGACCACCCAGTGAACCCAGTCCACCCGCGCCAGGGTGGTGGTGGCTTCCCAGGTGGCGAGGGCGTCGGGCGACGCCTGCAACGCTTGCCGCAGATCATCAGGCACCTCCGGTTCCGGCTCCCGGGCCACGGGCGCGATCTCGAACTCGGCAACGTCGCCCGGCCCGGTGTTGGACGCGGCCATCAAGGCCTTGTCGATGCGCAGCCAATGGCTCTTCCGGCCGTCCGGCTCCAGCAACAGAGCATTAAAGGGCTGGCCGTTGAGGGTGCCGTCCACGGAAGTGCGGCCACGCCGGGGCAGCTTGGCACTGGCCTCCTTGGGCAGCACCACGAAGGCCCACTCTTCGCCGTCACCCGGCTTTTTCGGGCGAAGCAATTTGGCGCTGAACGTGGAGCGGGTCTCTTTATTCGCCATCGTCCATTACAGCCTTTCGATTTGGAGGGATGCTTCGAAGCGTGCCAGAACCACGGTCGTTGTTCTACCGGCACCATCACCGTCTCGACCTTACCTCAGCTTGCGGTAAACACGACCGCCGCCTTTCTTTTCTCCGGTGTCCTCGATGCCCTGGAAGCGGCCCTGCCGGACCAGCCTCAGAAAGTCGTTGCCGAGCTTAACGCGATCACCGATGTACAGCTCACCCCAGCCCCGGCCGTAGATCTCCGGGAAATGGAACAGGCCGGGCGCCTGTTCGCGTAGCGTCCGTTCCAGCCGCTTCTGTAACGCCGTGTCCATATAAACACCCCTTTATGATCTGGGCGGTGATGAAGGTCATTGAAACGCCGGCGCGGACCAGTGGGCAAGCGCACCAAGACGCTAGTGCCGGGGCGGCTTTCTATGCTTTCCTGGTGACTCATAACAGGAGCGAACATGGCCCGCGATATTCTGGTTCTGGGCGCCGGCATGGTCGGCGTCTCCACCGCCTGGCACCTGCTGCAGCGCGGCCACCGGGTCACCCTGGTGGACCGCAACGCGCCGGGGCGCGAGACCTCGTTCGGCAACGCCGGCATCATCCAGCGCGAGGCCGTGCGGCCCTACCGCTTCCCCCGCGATCTGACCACGCTGACCCGGGTGCTGCCCAACCGGCGGGTGGATATCCGCTATCGACCCTCCGGCATGGCGCAAGCCGCGCTGCCCCTGTTTCAGTACTGGCGCAATTCGGCGCCGGATCGCTACGCGCGCATCGTCCCGGAATACGCGGCGCTGATCACCCGGGCGCGGGACGCCCACGCGGAGATGATCGACGCCGCCGGCGCCGACGACTTGATTCGTCAGGACGGCTATCTGGAAGTGTTCCGCACCGCCGACGCGTTCGACGCGGAATGTCGGCAGGCGGAACAGGACGCCGACGAGTACGGCGTCACCCACGACACTCTGGATAGCGACACGCTCGCCCAACGGGAACCGGACCTGGCCCCCGGTCTCGCCGGCGCCATCCACTGGACCCAGCCCTGGACCGCCACCGACCCCGGCGCCCTGGTGGCCGCCTACGCCGACCACTTCCAGCAACAGGGCGGACGCTTCGTCCAGGCGCCACTGGAAACGCTGTCGCGTCACGGCAACGGCTGGCAGGCGGTGGTCGGCGGGGACACGTTCTTCGCCGAGCAGGTGGTGCTGGCCCTCGGCCCCTGGTCCACGCAATGGCTCGACCAACAAGACCTGCACGTGCCGCTGTTCGTGAAACGCGGCTACCACATGCACTACAGCGCCCGCGACAACGCCCGCCTGCACCACTGGCTGATGGACTCCGAAACCGGCTACCTGCTCGCCCCCATGCGCGCCGGCATCCGCCTCACCACCGGCGCCGAACTGGCCCGCCACGACGCCCAGCCCCACTACCAGCAACTGGCCGCCGCCGAAGCCGCCGCCCGGACGCTCTTCCCCCTCGGCGACCGCCTCGACCCGCACCCCTGGATGGGCGCCCGCCCCTGCACCCCGGACATGAAGCCCGTGATCGGCCCGGCCCCCGGCCTGCCGGGTCTGTGGCTGGCTTTCGGGCACGGGCACCAGGGCTTCACCCTGGGGCCGATCACCGGGAAGCTGCTTGGGCAAATGATGGACGGGGAGTCCACCGAGGTGGAAATGGCGCCGTATCGGGTGGATCGGTTTTAAGCGATGCGCCCACCACCTCCTGGCGAGTCAGCGTCTGTCCGAGCACTTCCACAGCCTGCTCCAGCTCGGACAGGCCCTCCCGAGCCAAGCGGTGCTCATTGAGGCTGTAGCCGCGGGTCAGGTGGTGGCGCAGGACCCTGGTGGCCCATTGGCGGAAGCGAGTGGCACGGTGGGAGTTCACCCGGTAGCCGACCGAAATGATCGCATCCAGATTGAAATGCTCTACCTGATAAACCTTGCCGTCCGACGCAGTTGTTGCATTTTTTGCAACAACTGATTCCCGCTCCAGCTCGAAGTCTCTGAAAATATTGCGTAAATGCCTGGAGATTACTGACTTGTCGCGACCAAACAGCTCGGCAAGCTGTGCCAAAGTTAACCAGACAGTGTCCCCCTCCAGCCGTACTTCGACCTTCTGGGCATTCTCTTCGAAAATCACGATCTCGCTCATGCCGGCTCCGTTCCCTGGGAATGAGCGGGCATGGTCGCTCTGTGCCTTTGGCGGGACAGTCAGCGAAAGCGGAAGGTCGTGTCAGTGGAATGCTCTGATGGATGTAAGACGGGCATAGCCCGCCGTCACCGGCATGCCCGTGGTGGAGCCGGAGACGGCGAACAGAGGGGAACGGTCTACTTAACGCGGTAGAGCCCGCAAAGCTTATTACCGTCGGGGTCGAGCACGTAGCTCAGATGCATGGCGCCCATGGCGCTTTCGCGCAGGCCCGGCGGATCCTCCACGGAGGTGCCGCCGTGGGCCACCGCCACGTCGTGCAGCTCTTTCACCTGCTCCGGGGAGTCGCACTTGAAGCCGATGGTGCCGCCGTTGGCGCCGGTGGCCGGCTGGCCGTTGAGCGGCTGGGTGATCGCCAGGGTGTTGCCGTCGTGGCGGTAGAACAGCCGCACGATGCCGGAAGCGGTCTCGTTACGGATCGGCTCGCCGGCGCCGAGCACGCCGAGTACCGCGTCGTAGAACCGCTTGGAACGTTCGATGTCGTTGGAACCGATCATGATGTGGTTAAACACGTAGTCTCTC
>DASUNW010000005.1:0-17844 GCA_036276955.1 Alcanivorax sp.
CTGCCGCCTGGCCGCCGAGTACATGGCCCAGGACAGCGAGTTCGCCACCCAACTGTGTGGACTGTGCGCGGAGGTCTGCAAAGCCTGCGGCGAGGAATGCGGCAAACACGATCACGAACACTGCCGCGACTGCGCGGACGCTTGCGCTAAGTGCGTCCGCGAATGCAGCAGAATGGCGGCGTAACGCCGCTAGCGCATAAAGCCTTCTTCACGGAGTTTGTGAATCTGGTCGCGGACCGCCGCGGCCTGCTCGAACTCCAGGTTCTTGGCGTGCTTCATCATCTCCGCTTCCAGCTTCTCGATATCCTTGGCCACCTGCGCCGGTGAACGGGCCACATAGGGCGCTTTGTCCTCGGCCACTTTACGGGTGCGCTTGCGGTCGGGCTGGCCGGTGCCGGTGATGTAGGCGTCGTCCATGATGTCGCGGACCATTTTCTTCAGGCCCTGGGGCGTAATGCCCTGTTCTTTGTTGTGCTGCACCTGCTTCTCGCGGCGGCGGTCGGTTTCGTCGATGGCCCGGCGCATGGAGCCGGTGATCTTGTCGCCGTAAAGAATCGCCCGGCCGTTAAGGTTACGGGCCGCGCGACCGATGGTCTGAATCAGGGCGCGGTCGGAGCGCAGGAAGCCTTCCTTGTCCGCGTCCAGGATCGCCACCAGCGCCACCTCGGGCATATCCAGGCCCTCGCGCAGCAGGTTAATGCCCACCAGCACGTCGAACTTGCCCAGCCGCAGGTCGCGGATAATTTCCACCCGCTCCACGGTGTCGATGTCCGAGTGCAGATAACGCACTTTGACGCCGTTCTCGTTCAGGTACTCGGTGAGGTCCTCAGCCATCCGTTTGGTCAGGGTGGTGACCAGCACCCGCTCGCCTTTCTCCACACACTCGCGCACTTCGCCGAGCAGGTCGTCCACCTGGCTGCTCGCGGGGCGCACTTCCAGGGCCGGGTCGATCAGGCCGGTGGGGCGCACCACCTGCTCCACCACCTGGCCGGCGTGCTTCTGCTCGTAGGGCCCGGGAGTGGCGGACACGAACACCATCTGCGGTGCCAGCCGTTCCCACTCCTCGAACTTGAGCGGCCGGTTGTCCATCGCCGACGGCAGCCGGAAACCGAATTCCACCAGGGTTTCCTTGCGCGAGCGGTCGCCTTTGTACATGCCGCCCAGCTGCGGAATGGTGACGTGGGACTCGTCCACGATCAGCAGCGCGTCCTCGGGCATATAGTCAAACAGGGTGGGCGGCGCCTCGCCGGGCTGGCGACCGGAAAACAGCCGTGAATAGTTCTCCACGCCGTTGCAGTAGCCCAGCTCCTGCAGCATCTCGATGTCGAAGCGGGTGCGCTGCTCCAGCCGCTGAGCCTCCACCAGTTTGTTGTTCTCCTTGAGCTGCTTGAGGCGCTCTTCCAGCTCCACTTTGATCATCTCGATGGCCGCCAGCACCGTGTCCCGGGGCGTCACATAGTGGCTCTTGGGGTAGATGGTGATGCGCCCCACCCGCTTGATCACCTCGCCGGTGAGCGGGTCGAAGATGCTGATGTCCTCGATCTCATCATCGAACAGCTCAATGCGCACCGCCTCTTTCTCTTCCTCGGCGGGGAAAATATCGATCACGTCGCCGCGCACCCGGTAGGTGGCGCGGCGGAAGTCCATCTCGTTGCGGGTGTACTGCAGCTCCGCCAGCCGGCGCAGCAGGTCGCGCTGGTCGATGTGCTCTCCGCGCACCAGGTGCAGCACCATGGCGTGGTAGCTGGCCGGGTCGCCGAGGCCGTAAATCGCCGAGACGGTGGCCACGATGATGGTGTCGCGGCGCTCCAGAATCGCCTTGGTGGCGGACAACCGCATCTGCTCGATGTGCTCGTTCACCGAGGCGTCTTTCTCGATGAAGGTGTCCGAGCTGGGGACGTAGGCTTCCGGCTGGTAGTAGTCGTAATAGGAGACGAAGTACTCCACCGCGTTCTCCGGGAAGAACTCCTTGAACTCCCCGTAGAGCTGGGCCGCCAGGGTCTTGTTGGGCGCCAGCACAATGGTGGGCCGCTGAATCGCCTGGATCACGTTGGCCATGGTGAAGGTCTTGCCGGAACCCGTCACCCCGAGCAGGGTCTGGTGGCCCAGGCCGTCGCCGATGCCCTCGATCAGACCGTCAATGGCGGTGGGCTGGTCGCCGGCCGGCTGGTACTCGGAATGCAGTTTGAACGCGGTGTCTGACATTTCAGCTTGGTCCCGAATGCGTTAGTATTGCCCTCCCCTACCCGCGCCCATGGCGCGGCCCCAGCTCATTAGAGAAATGAGGAGTGCATGTCCGATATCAACCTCTCCGACCGCGTACAACGCATCAAACCGTCCCCCACTCTGGCGATTACTTCCAAAGCAGCGGAATTACGGGCCCAGGGCAAGGACATCATTGGATTGGGTGCGGGCGAGCCGGACTTCGATACGCCGGATCATATCAAACAGGCCGCCATTGAGGCGATCAACGCCGGTAAAACCAAGTATACCCCGGTGGACGGCACTCCCGGTCTCAAGAAGGCCGTGATCGACAAGTTCAAGCGTGAAAACGGCCTGGACTACGAAGCCGGCCAGATCCTGGTCTCCAGCGGCGGCAAGCAGAGCTTCTTCAACATGGCCCTGGCGCTGCTCAACGACGGTGACGAAGCGATCATCCCGGCGCCCTACTGGGTCAGCTACCCGGACATGGTGAAAGTGGCCGGCGGCGTCCCGGTGGTCCTGGAAACCGACCTGGACAGCCGCTTCAAGATCACCCCGCGGCAGCTGGAGCAGGCGATCACGCCGAAAACCCGCCTGTTCGTGATCAACAGCCCCTCCAACCCGTCCGGCATGGCCTACTCCAAAGAAGAGCTGGCCGCCCTCGGCGAGGTGCTCAAGAAGCACCCGGACATCGTCGTCGCCACCGACGACATGTACGAGCACATTCTGTGGACCGGCCAGCCGTTCGTGAACATCGTCAACGCCTGCCCGGAGCTGTACGACCGCACCGTGGTCATGAACGGCGTCTCCAAGGCCTACTCCATGACCGGCTGGCGGATCGGCTACGCCGGCGGCCCGCAGAAGCTGATCGCGGCCATGAAGAAGGTGCAGAGCCAGAGCACGTCCAACCCGGCCTCGATCAGCCAGGCCGCCGCCGAAGCGGCGCTGTCCGGCGACCAGCAGTGCGTGAAGGACATGGTCAAAGCGTTCAAGGAACGCCACGACTATGTGGTGGACGCCCTGAACAAGCTGCCCGGCGTCACCTGCGCGCCCAGCGACGGCACCTTCTACGCCTTCCCGGACTTCTCCGGCGCCATCGCCGAGATGGACGGTGTGGAAAGCTGCACCGACCTGGCCGCCCAGCTGCTGGAAACCGCCGAAGTGGCCCTGGTACCCGGTTCCGCCTTCGGCGCCCCGGGCTGCCTGCGCCTGTCCTTCGCGGTGGGCATGGACACCCTCACCGAGGCGATCAGCCGCATCGAGAAAGCACTGAACAAATAAGCAGCGATCAGGTCCCGGGAGGTTGACGCCCCCCGGGACCGCCACTAAGATACGCGCCTTAAGTTATTCCGCCTTAGCTCAGTTGGTAGAGCAGCTGACTGTTAATCAGCATGTCGCTGGTTCGAGCCCAGCAGGCGGAGCCAAATAAAAAGACCCCGGTGTCCCAGACACCGGGGTTTTTTTATTTGGCTCCCGGGTGCTAAAAATCCGTCGGAGCGGGCCCCGCCCGCGAACGGCAAGCAAGGCTTGCCGGCAGGATCCCAGAGCCCCGTCATACCCCAAATCATCCTGCTTTAGAAAAGCCGCCCCATTGAGCCTCCCATCAAGCATGATAAACTCCCCGCCCTACCGAACGTCCCGGGAAGTCCATGCAGCAACATTCTGTCCACACCGCGCCGTCGAGACACAACCGCTGGTACGAGAAACTGTTCCTGAGCCCGGCGCTCGGTCATCTCGCCGCGCTGATACTGCTGCTGGCCGGCACCCAGACTCTCAGTTACGGCAACTGGCCCGAGGACACCAACCAGAGCATCACCCTGACGCTGCTCGCCGCCATTTACGTGATCGCCACCTACCTGAGCCGGCATATCGCCAAATTCGCCGGCGGCCAGGCCATGACCTGGACCCTGGGCGCGGCGTTGCTCGCCATCGGCCTGGTCGTAACCTCGGTACTGTTATTCCGCATTAGCTACGCCCGCACCTCCCTGGTAGTGGGCATTCTGTTGCTCCTGTGCCTGCAGTACCTCTCGATAAAGATCAACCAGCGCTTCCGTCAGCTTAAGTTCGCCGTGGTGCCCTCTTCCGGCTACCAGGCAATGCCCGCCGCCCGCAATGTGCAATGGCGCCCCTTGAATCGCCCCTCGCTGAATAATTGCCGCTATGATGGTCTGGTGGTGGATATGGACGCGGATATGGACGACGACTGGATCCGTTTCGTCAGCCATTGCAGCATCAACGGACTGCCGGTGCTGGACCGCCGCAGGGTCCAGGAGGCAATACAAGGCAAGGTGAACCTGACGCGGCTGAAAAGCACGGATCTCGGTGACCTCCAGCCCTCGCCAATCTATCTGTCGGTGAAAAGGGCGCTGGATATCCTGATTTCACTGTCTCTGCTGCCGTTACTGATACCGACCTGCCTGCTGATGGCCTTGCTGATCCGGCTCGACTCTCCCGGCAGCGCGCTCTTTATCCAACAACGGGTGGGCCGTGGCAACCGGGTCTTCCCGATGTACAAATTCCGCTCGATGCGCCCGGACAGCTCCGATAAACCCCAGTTCGCCGACGAAGACGCCCACCGCATCACCCGCCTGGGCGCCTTTATCCGGCGCTTCCGCATCGACGAACTACCGCAGATATTCAATGTGCTCAAGGGCGACATGAGCCTGATCGGCCCGCGCCCCGAACAGCCCGGCTTCGTCGAGCAATTCGAACAGGATGTGCCCTTCTACAGCTACCGCCACATCGTCCGTCCGGGCATCACCGGCTGGGCCCAGGTGGCCCACGGCTACGCGGCGGACATCGAATCCACCCGGGAAAAGGTCGAGCACGATTTCTATTACATCAAAAACCTTTCCTTCGGGTTGGATACCCTGATCCTGATGCGCACCATCAAAACGGTCTTTACCGGTTTCGGGGCCCTGTAACGCGATTCACAGGGTCAGCCGCGATAACCGTTCGGGTCATCGCTCGCTGATCAGCGCTTCGATGCCGGTAATCAGCAGCCCGCCGGGCGTCACCCTCACCCGCATCCGAACGCGGCCGTCCCGATGCAACGTTTGCCCAAACAGCCGGTACCTTTCCGTCTGCGTGAATTGCACCCTGTGCACGTCGGCGCCGGCGCTGTGCGTCACGTCGGAAAGGCTGTAAGTCGCCTCCTCTGAGAAACGCCACAGGGCCCTTAGCTGCTGAAGATGTTCGTCCTCTGTCAAGGTGATCGCCAGCGGCTCGGCCCCGGGCTGTTCGAGCAACAGACGCACCTCGGCGTCAGGCGCAAAGAGGCTGGAAAGAGCCTCCGCATTCTGTTCCTGAAGAGCGTCTCCATAATGCTCCAGCAGTACTTCCGTCTTTGGGGAGGCGACCGCAAACGACGCAAGCGCGGCCAGGCCAAGGGTTAGACATCGATACAGGAGCGTATTCACCAGGGCACCTCCGAACTGCACTCGCCGCGCTCGGGAGAGACCTTGCAGCGCGCCTTCTTCATCCAGCGCATCATGTCCTTGTCGTAGACCCCCGCTTCTATCAGGAAAAGCCGGGATTCGTTCATCATCTCCACGTAGCGCTGCCTGTCCTTGTCGGGTGGCGGATAAAGAAACAGGATGTCGTCCTCCGCCGCCCGCACCGAACGCATGGCCCGGTCGTACTGATCGGCGAAGAAGCGTCGTGACTTCTGCATGAACGCATCGCTGAACCGGTCGTGCCGCACCACCAGCTGCATGGTGAGCTGAACGGTAGGCAACTTGAGCACCAGGCCACGCGCGCCCACGCCGCGATAAAGCTCCAATGGCAGATAAGCCGCCGCGGGCGCGGCAACTGAGACTGAACACGCAAAGTTTTTTAGCCGCCGTTATACCCGGCACGCAAAGTATCAGGATAAGCAATAGACGCAGCACAGGTCCGCCCTCAGTTATGGGTGCCGGCGACGTCGAGTGTCACCAGACCTTCGGTGCCGAGTCGCTCGAGGATGCGCTGCCCGGCGCGCCTAAGGGGTTTTGCCACGGCTGGCAGGTGCTGCAGCCGCCCGTAACCGGAGAGAACAAAACACAGCGCGCTCAGCATGCGTTCTCCCCGCGGGCTGGCGGGCACGTCGTAGGCGTCCGCGATCCGGTCGCCGAGCATTCGGCGAAGAAGCGCCAGCTGAAGACCACCGGGTATGCGCGACGTGGGGTGCTGGCTGGCGAGCCCGCTGATCAGGGCGGCCATCACCGACTTCGCTGTTTCGTCAGGGGCAAAAAACAGGCTGGTAACGTGCAGATCGAACTCATCCTGCTCCGCCTGGGTGCTACCCAGCAGCACCTCCGGTACGCCCAGCAGACGCGTCACATAGCGCCAGATCATGCAGTGGCCCGCCGCCTCCTCGGCGGTATACCGCGCGCCCAGCCTGCCCAGGCAGCCGAGCAAATGCGTCCCGAAGAAGGCCGGCCCCGCGGCTGTCGCCAGCTGGCTGACCGGAACCCCGTGGTTGGGAATATCCCAGCCCTTTTCGACCAGATGCAGCCGCACGAGGGCATGCACCAGACGGACCTGAAGGCAGGCCTCCCACATGGGCCGTCCGGGCGCCAGATCGTCGCTGTTACAGACGCCGAAGAAGAGCGTGGCGGATTCGTTCAGGCGGCGGGTGATGTTGGCTTCCATGCGCCCGGTGCCGGCGAAGACAGCGGCGGCGTCAGGGTGGGCGAAGGTCAGAGGCAGACCGCCGTAGGTCAGGGCCAGGATCATCATGGGAAAATGGCGCTGGACCATGCCGCCGCCGCGGCGCATCAGATCGAAGTCGACCCACTCCGGTACCGCCTGCATGTCGGCGATCAGGGCGGCGCAGTGCCTGTCCCCGGCCTCGGCGAGCTCCCGCACCCGCCGCGCGGGATGGGCGAAGGAGCCGCCCTGCGCACGCACTGCCTCTACCGCCTTTTCCGCCAGCTCGTCGCCGCGGTAGTGCCAGTCCATATTGTTGAAGGCCCATTCAGCCAGGCTTTCTGCATCAGGCTGCTGACCGTTAAGGGGTATCGGCTTCAGCTCGAGATAAGCCAACAGCAGCTGCGGGTCCTGCGCGTAGAACGGCGTACTCTCCATGGGATGCTCCCTGCATTGTTGTTTTCCTGACCGAGATTGGCAGGTTTTCGTTATCCATTCAACCTGTTGAGTATTCATCTGATTGAATCAACCTGTACCATGGCACCAGACAAGGGAGGAAGGGTTATGTCATTGCGTCAGGTTCTGCTGGTCTATCTCGCCAGCGGCGGGTCGTCGGGGTACGACGTGGTAAAGGGGTTTCAGCACACGTTCGGCTACCTCTGGAACGCCAGCTTTCAGCAAATCTACCGTGACCTGCGTAAGCTGCATGAGGAGGGATTGCTGGAGTGCGAGACGCTGGATAACGCCCCCCGCCCGCCGCGCAAGGTGTATCACCTGAACCAGGCCGGCTGGGCGGCGATGCAGGAATGGCTGGCGCAGCCGGCGCCGGTACCGAAACTCAACGACGCCTTCATGGTGAAAGTGGCCGCCGTACACCTTCAGAACCCTGACGTGCTGGCGGCGGAGCTGGCCCAGCGGCGGGCGCATTACCGTGAGGCGCTGACCCACCTGCGCAAAAAACGGGCGGTTTTCGAGTCACTCCCGCCGGCGGTACTGGAGAAATTCCTTGGCGTGTTCCTCACGCTCAAACGGGGCATTTCGCTGTTGGAGTCCTGGCTGGACTGGTCCGACGAAGTGGCCGACATGCTGGCGGCCAGGAAGTGGATGGAGGTGACGCCCGAGGAACTCAGGCTGTTCCTGGACACGGTGCAAGGGGACGGGCTGCCGCACTGGGATTAGGGGATCCCCAATTCACGAAAAGGTCACGATTCAGCCCTATGGTGCTTTCTTCTTAGTTTCGGGCGCCCGCCCCTTTCGTTTGGAGAAGTAATCCATGAGCTTTCGCGCTGATGTTCCTATTTCCCGCCGCCTGCGCTGGTCCCTGCTGGCCTGTGCCGTGGCCCTGAGTGCCTGCGGCGGCGACAGCGATAACGATCCGGTGAGCGGCGGCGACCCGCAAACGCCGCCGGTGGCGCAAACCGGCGCCTGGACCCACGGCGACTTGCACGTCCACACCTACCAGTCCGACGACGCCCGGGTGTCCCTGGAAAGCGTGCTGGACGACGGCTTCGAGCGCTACGACCTGGATTGGATGGCGCTCTCCAACCACCTGCGCCTGTCCGGCCGCGACCACACCGGCGCCTCGCTACCGGGCGGCAGCATTCCGTTCTCCCAGGGCCTGGTGGACTTCGAGAAGCCCTATGTGGAGCAGGCCCAGGCCGAAGGCCGCTACGCCGGCAAGACCGTGTTCTCCACCGTGGAGTGGGACATGCCCAGCCACGACCACGTGAACATCGGCATCGGCATGGAAGACCCGTACGGCGAAGAGAGCCTGCGCGCCGTGGCGGAATTCGAGTATCTGTTCACCAACCGGGATCCGGCGTTGTTCGATCCGGCTCTGGTGGCATCCCTGGAGGACGAGACCCGCGCCTATCAGACCCACGAAGATGCCATGAAGGCGCTGGCGTGGCTGCGTGACAACCACCCGGACAGCTACATGCTGCTCAACCACCCCAACCGCTACATGAACAAATACAGCACCGCCCAGCTCCGTGAGATGCACGACCTGGCACCGGAGATTTTCTTCAGCATTGAAGGCATGGTCGGCAACCAGATGGAGCCGGACCGGGGCGGTTACGTGGAAGCCTACACCGACGCCAACCTGACCTCGCGCACCTACGGCGGCACCGACTACATCGTGTCCAAACTGGGCGGCCCCTGGGACGCGCTGCTCGGCGAAGGCCGCCGGATCTGGAACGTGGCCAACTCGGACTATCACTTCACTACCGCCCAGGGCCGCTACAGCAGCGGTTACGCGCCGGGTGAATACGCCAAGACCTACGTGTGGCTGGAAGACGACGCCCGCGCGCCGGCGGATCTGCTGGCGGCGCTGCGCGGCGGCCGTCTGTTCGGGGTGTTCGGGGATCTGATCGACGCGTTGGAATTCAAGGCCCAGGGCCGGGGCGATGCGGTGCACATGGGTGGCGATCTGCAAGCCGCTCAAGGCGAGCAAGTCACCGTGACCATTCGCTTTCGCAGCCCGGAGCGCAACAACTACGAGTACCCGCTGGAAAGCGGCCATCTGGTGAACGCGCGCCCGGTGGTGGACCACGTGGACCTGATCGTCGGCGACGTGGGCGAGCCGGCCCAGCCCGGCACCGAGCAATACCAGTCCTCCGAGAACGCCACCACCCGGGTGCTGGCGCGCTTCAACAGCAACGACTGGAGCGTCGATGAAGACGGCTTCGCGGAGATCACCCACACCCTCACCGTCACCGGCGACCAGTACCTGCGTCTGCGCGGCACCAACGTGAGTGTGGAGACCGCAGGCGAAACCGTGGACGGTGAACCGCTGCCGGATCAGAAGGTCGACTTCGCTAACGACGCCGCGCGCTTTGACGCCATCAACGCGCGCAATTACAACGATTTGTGGTTTTACTCGAATCCGATCTTTGTGAGTTTGGTGGAGTAAGCTCAGCCGCGATAACCGTTCGGGTTATCGCTCTGCCAGCGCCAGTGGTCGGCGCACATGGCGTCGATGCCGCGCTTCGCCTCCCAGCCCAGCACCTTCTTGGCGTGGGCCGGGTCGGCGTAGCAGGACGCCACGTCGCCGGGCCGCCGTTCGGCGATCTGGTAACGCACCTCACGGCCGGAGGCGGCGGCGAAAGCGCGCACCATATCCAGCACGCTGTAACCGCGCCCGGTGCCCAGGTTGGTGGTGATCAGGCCGCCGTCACGGGCCAGGGCGTCCAACGCCGCCAGGTGGCCTTCCGCCAGATCCATGACGTGGATGTAATCGCGCACCCCGGTGCCGTCCGGGGTGTCGTAGTCGTCGCCGAACACCCGTAGCTGTTCGCGCTTGCCCACCGCCACCTGCGCCACGTAGGGCATCAGGTTGTTGGGCTCGCCGTTGGGGTCTTCGCCGATGCGGCCGCTCTCATGGGCGCCCACCGGATTGAAATACCGCAGCAGCGCCACCGACCAGCGCGGGTCGGCGCGGTGCAGGTCACGCAGCATGTCCTCGATGTGCAGCTTGGTGGCGCCGTAGGGGTTGGTGGCGCTGAGCGGAAAGTCCTCGCGGATCGGCACCGACGCCGGGTCGCCGTACACCGTCGCCGAAGAGCTGAACACCAGGTGGCGCACCCCGGCCCGGTCCATCGCCTCCAACAGCCGCAGCGAGCCGCTCACGTTGCAGTCGTAATAGCGCAACGGCTGGGCCACCGATTCGCCCACCGCCTTAAGGCCGGCGAAATGAATCACCGAACCGATGCGGTGCTCTTGAAACAACCGGTCCAGCAACGCCGTGTCGCGGATGTCCCCCTCCACGAACTCGGCCCGCTTGCCGGTGATCGCCGCCACCCGCTCCAGGGCTTCGCGGCTGCTGTTGCTGAGGTTGTCCAGCACCAGCACCCGACGCCCCGCCTCCAGCAGCAACAGCACCGTGTGCGAGCCGATGTAACCGGCGCCGCCGGTAACCAGAACCGTATCCATCACCTGTCCTTCTCACCTTCAAATGTGCCGCCATTGTAGGCGGATTGGCGGGGTGCCGGGTAGGCGTGGTCGGATCAACGGTGTGAGCGGTTGGGGGTGGGTGTCGGGTTACGCTTCGCTAACCCGACCTACGGTCGGCGAAATGTAGGTCGGATTAGCAAAGCGTAATCCGACACGGTCAGTCCGACACGGTCTGTCCGACACGGTCTGTCAGAGGTCGGCGTGGGCGAAGAACTCGGCGGCGGGGCCGGGGTGGCGGCTGAGCAGGCCGAGCAGGCGGGCGGCGGCGAGGGTGGCGTCGCCGAAGCCGTAGCATTCTTCGCCGAAGAACAGCGGGCTGCCGACGCCGCCGGCTTTCAGCAGCAGGTCCGGGTAGACCAGCTCGCCGTCGGGCAGCACCACGCCCAGGCGGTCCCCGTCGCCGTCGAAGGCCAGGCCCAGGTCGGCGTTCACGTCACGCACCGTCACCCGCAGGTCGTGCAGGGTGTCCGGGTCGGCCGGGTCCGGGGCGTGGTTGGGGAAGCGGCCGTCCACGTCCAGGAACAGCGGCACCACGTCGCAGCCCATCAGCATCAGCGCTTCCGGGGCGGCCACGGCGGCGGCGCCGTTGCCGCAATCCACCACCACCTTCATCGGCCGGCTCAGCTCGTGGCGGCGTTGCATGGCGTTCAGATAAACGGGCAGCACATCGCGCTGCTCATAGCCGCCGTCGCCCTCGCTGAAGCGGCGCTGGCGGACGCGCTCGCGCAGCGCCGCCAACCCGGCGCCGCCCAGAGCGTTGCCGCCAAGCACGAACTTGAAGCCATTGAAGTCGGCGGGATGGTGGCTGCCGGTGACCATCACCCCGGCGAGCGCGTCGTCATAGTGGTGGGTGGCGAAATAGAGCACTGGCGTGGGCACCAGGCCCAGGTCGATCACATCGCAGCCGCCGGCGCGCAGGCCGTCGCTCATGGCGTCGGCCAGCGCCGGCGACGACAGCCGCCCGTCACGGCCCAGCAGCACCCGCTGGGCGCCCTCGGCCCGCGCCTGGGCGCTCAGCGCCCGCCCGATCAGGCGGGCGCCTTCCAGGGTCAGGGTATCGCCGTAGCGGCCGCGCACATCGTGGCGGCGGAACACTTCATCGGGGATCTGCGCCGGCACGTCTTCGGGCAGGGCCTCGGAAACCGCAGTGCTCATAATCGAATCCTTTCGCAATGGCTAAGGGGCCATTGTGCAATTCCCGACTGCTAAGAGCGGGAATTGCACCGCAAACCGGTTCGATTTTGCAATTATCCGATAAGAGGCGCCCCTCAGCCGACGGCGTCGATCGCCTCGCGGATGGCCACCTCGAAGCGGGCGCGGATGGCGTCCAGCGCCGGTTCGTCGCGGGCTTCGTAGCGCGTCACCAGTTTGGGCGAGGTGTTGGAAGCGCGGCACAGGCCCCAACCGTCGGCGTAATCCATGCGGATGCCGTCCAGCACGGTGCGCGCGCCCTCACCCCACGCCACTTCGTTCTGCAGGTATTCGACGATGCGGAATTTATTCTCTTCGGTCACTTCGATGGGGATTTCCGGGGTGGTGCACAGCGCCGGGAAGCGCTTGAAGAACGCCTCGGCGTCCTGATCCTGGCGGCCCAGCAGGTCCAGCAGTCGCACCGCCGCCAACAGGCCGTCATCAAAGCCGTACCAGTCCTCGCCGAAGAAAATATGCCCGCTCATCTCGCCGGCCAGCAACGCGCCGGTCTCTTTCATGCGGGCTTTGATCAACGAATGGCCGGTGCGCCACATTTCCGGCTCGCCGCCGGCGGCGCGAATCACCTCGAACAGGGCGCCGGTGCATTTGACGTCGAAGATCACCTTGGCGCCCGGGTGGCGGGACACCAGGTCCTCGGCCAGCGCCATCAGCAGAATGTCCGGATAGATCACCGTGCCGTTGGGCAGCACCACGCCCAGCCGGTCGCCGTCGCCGTCGAAGGCCAGGCCCAGGTCGGCGCCCTCGTCCGCCACCACCCGCATCAGGTCGCGCAGGTTTTCCGGATCACCGGGATCCGGGTGATGGTTGGGGAAGGTGCCGTCCACCTCATCGAACAGCGGCACCACCTCATAGCCCATTTCGCGCAGCGCGCGCGGCGCGATCACCCCGGACACGCCGTTGCCGCAGTCCACCACCACCTTAAGCGGGCGCGGCGCGCTGTGGCGCTCAAGCAGCGCGTCCAGGTAGGCGGGCAGCACGTCGCGTTGTTCGCGGCCGGCGGCGTTGTCGGGCTCGGCGAAGTCCCGGTTCTGGATGCGCAGCTTGAGCGCCTGGATGGCGTCACCGGACAGGGTGGTGCCGTTGATCACGATCTTGAAGCCGTTGTAGTCCGGCGGGTTATGGCTGCCGGTGACCATCACCCCGGAATTAACGCCCGGGTAGTGCCAGGTGGCGAAGTACAGCACCGGCGTGGGCACCATGCCCAGGTCCACCACCGCGCAACCGCTGGCCCGCACCCCTTCCGCCAGGGCGTCCAGCAGGGCCGGGCCGGACAGGCGGCCGTCGCGGGCCAGCGCCAGGGTGTCGCCGCCCTGCTGGCGCACTTCCGAGCCGATGGCGCGGCCGATCAGGCGCGCCGCGTCCAGGGTCAGGGTGTCCTCGAAGATGCCGCGGATGTCGTAGGCGCGGAACAGGGAATCGGAAAGCTGAGTCATGGTGGTCGTCCTTGTTTGCCTCAGGGGCGGCTGCGCCGCCCCGATTCAGGATACAGGATGAAGGCCGCGCGTTGCGGCACGCCGACGGGTGGCGGATGTAGGTCGGATTAGGCCGCCAGGCCGTAATCCGACAAGGGCGTTCAAGAGCGGGCGCGGCGCACCAGGCCCCGGGTGGACGCATCCAGGCCGTCCAGGCCGTCGCCGGTTTCCAGCACCGGCACCATGTCGCGGGCGATCACCTTGCCCATCTCCACGCCCCACTGGTCGAACGGGTTAATGCCCCACAGCACCGATTCCACGAACACCTTGTGCTCGTAGAGCGCCACCAGGCTGCCCAGCCGGCGCGGCGACAGCTCGTCGAGCATCAGCGTGGTGCTGGGCTGGTTGCCCCGGTACTGCTTGAACGCGGGCTGATCGTGCTGGTCGTCGGGCAGCGCCCCGCCGCCCAGCGCCAGCAGCCGCGACTGGGCCAGACAGTTGGCCAGCGTCAGCCGGTGCTGGTGCGCCAGTTGCTGATGGCCGTCGCCGTCGCCGCTGGGCGGCACATAGCGCCCGGCGACAATAAAGTCGCAGGCCACCGGCTGGGTGCCCTGGTGCAGCAACTGGTAGAACGCATGCTGGGCGTTGGAGCCCACCTCGCCCCAGATCACCGGGCAGGTGTGGTAATCCACCGGCGTGCCGTCGCGGGTCACCGACTTGCCGTTGGATTCCATCTCCAACTGTTCCAGGTACGACGGGAAATGCTTCAGCCGCCCGTCGTAGGGCAACACCGCCCGGGCGGTGATATCCAGAAAGTTAATGTTCCAGACGTCCACCAGCCCGAGGATCACCGGCAGGTTATGAGCCAGCGGCGCCTCGCGGAAATGCACGTCCATTTCCCGGGCGCCTTCCAGCAGCTCGCGGAAGCCCTTCATGCCCACGGTGAGCGCGATCGGCAGGCCGATCGCCGACCACAGCGAAAAGCGGCCGCCCACCCATTCCCAGAACAACAACTGGTTGCACGGATGAATGCCCCACTCGCTCATTTTTTCCGGGTTGGCGGACACGCCCACGAAGTGGCAGCGCATCAGCGCCCGCTGCTGGTCGGGGAAGGCGCGCTCCAGCCAGGCCCGCGCGGTTTCCGCGTTGGCCAGGGTATCCAGGGTGGTGAAGGACTTGGACGACACCACGATCAGCGTGGTGGCCGGGTTGAGATCATTCAGCAGCGGCGCGATCTGGCTGCCGTCCATGGACGACACAAAGTGCAGGTCCGGCCGGCGGCCGTGCTCGGGCCGAAAGTCGGCGAGCGCGTAGGACGCCATCAACGGCCCCAGATCCGAGCCGCCCACGCCCACGTTGACCACATCGGTGATGGCGTCGCCGTGGCAGCCGCGCCACTGGCCGCGCAGCACCTGGTCGACAATCTCGCCCATGCGCGCCAGTTGGTCGTGCACCTCCGGCGCGGCGTCGGCCTGTTCGCGCAGGCGCCAGTGCAGCGCCGGGCGCGCCTCGGTCCAGTTCACGTCGCTGCCCTCGAACAGGGCGCGCACCCAGCTTTCCAGGTCGCGGGCACAGGCCAGGTCCAGCAGCAGGTCCAGGGTTTCCCCGGTCAGGCGCTGCTTGCTGAAGTCGACCAGCAAGCCACAGCCCTCCAGGCTGAGCGTGTCGAAACGCGCGGTGTCGTCGGCGAACAGTTGCGCCAGATGCCAGTGGCGCGCTTTATCGACGTGCTCCGCCAGGGCCTGGCGCACCGGCCGTTCCGCGGCGCTGAAGTGGTCGGGCAACATCCTGTCTGTCCTCTTCGTCTCGCTCGGTGGCCGGGTCAGCCCCGGCCGATACCGTGATAAAGCAAACCCTGACCACGCACATAGTCGGGGTCGTAAATGTTACGCCCGTCCAGGATCAGCGGCGTGCCCATGCTGTCGCGCAGGCGCGGCCAGTCCGGGCTCCAATACAGCTTCCACTCGGTGACCAGCATCAGCGCGTCGACGTCGGCCACCGCCTGGTAGGGGTCATCATGCAAAATCAGATCCGGGTGGCCGCCGGCCCAGGCGTCCAGTTCCGGCAGCGCCAGCGGGTCGTGCACGTGCACCTGCACGTCCTGGGCCCACAGCGCCTCGATCAATTTCAGCGCCGGGCCGTTGTCGACCCGATCGGAACCGGGCTTAAAGGCGGCGCCCCAGATCGCCACCCGACGGCCGGCCACTTCGCCCTCGAAATGACGCCAGAAGCGCCGGAACAGCACCTCTTTCTGGCGCTCGTTGATCTCCATCACCTGTTCCAGCAGCTTGGCGCTGACTTCCTTGCTGCGCAGGGTGTCGGTGAGGCTCATCACGTCGCGGCTGAAACCGGAGCCGCCGAAACCGCAGCCGGCGTACAGATAGGCTTCACCGATACGCGGGTCGGAGCCGACGCCCTGGCGCACCGTGTCGATGTCCACATCAAGTTGTTCCGCCAGCAACGCCATGTCGTTCATATAGCTGAGCCGGGTCGCCAGCATGCCGCTGATCGCCAGCTTGGTGAATTCCGCTTCGCGCAAACCCATCACCCGGATCACGTCACGGCGCCGGTTGAACGGCCGCAGAATCTCGCGCATCAGCGTTTCCGCGGCCGGGTCGTCGCAGCCCAGCAGAATATGATGGGGGCGCAGAAAACTGTCGATGGCCACGCCTTCCTGCAGGGTTTCCGGCAGCGCCACCACCCGCGCCGGGCTGCCCGCCTCGGCGAGCCGCCGCTGCAACGCCTCGCTGGTGCCCACCGGGAACACGCTCTGGTTGATCACCAGGCCGCAGGCGCCGGCGCTCGCCAGCCAGTCGGCGATCTCCGCCGCCAGCGTTTGGGCGCCGGGCTGCAGGGCGAGAAACACCACCGGCGCCGCCGGGTCGCCGTTAAGGGTCATCGGCGCGCACCGCAGCCGCCCGGCGGCGCGCTGCTCGCCGAGCAGATCGCCCAGGCCCGGCTCCCGGTACGGCACCCGGTCTTCGTTCACCGCGTCCAGCACCCGGCCCCGGGGCAGGAACCAGCACACCTCATGGCCGCTCTGCGCCAAAGCAGCGGCGGTCACCGAAGCGCAGAGCGTATCGCCGAAGACATCAATTCGCATGGTTATCGCCCCGCCCCGGCCAGGACTTCGGCGAGATCGGGATCTTTAGCGGCATAGTGGAGGATGGCCTGGAGATAGCCGGCTTTGCTGCCGCAATCGAAGGTGCGGCCGCGCATGGCGTAGGCTTCCACCGGCTGGCGGGCGATCAGGTCGGCGATCGCGTCGGTGAGCTGAATCTCGCCGCCGGCGCCGGGGGCGGTGCCGGCAAGCAGCGACATGATGCCGGCGGGCAGCACATAGCGGCCCACCACGGACAGGTTGGACGGCGCGTCCTCGGGCTTGGGTTTTTCCACCACCGCGCGCATCGGCGCGCTCGCCCCCGGCGCCGGCGCCGCGCCGTCCAGCTCGGCGATGCCGTACTGGTCGACACGGTCGTCGGGCACTGCCTCCACCATGATCTGCGCGGCGCCGCTCGCCTCGAAGCGGCGCACCATGGCGGTCAGGTCGTCGGTGTCGTCCACCGAGTCCACCAGCACGTCGGGCAGAATCACCACGAACGGCTCGTCACCCACCAATTGATGGGCGGCGCGCACCGCGTGGCCGAGCCCCAGCGGCGGCCCCTGGCGCACGCTCACCACCTGCACGCCCTCCGGCAGTGGGTGGCGCACCTGTTCCAGCAAATCGGTTTTGCCCTTGGCTTCCAGCTGCGCTTCCAGCTCCGGGTGGCCGTCGAAGTAGTTCTCCACCGCGCTTTTGCTGGCGTGGCTGACCAGAATGATCTCGGTGATACCGGCGCGCACCGCCTCGTCCACCACATAGGCGATCGCCGGCCGGTCCACCACCGGCAACATTTCCTTGGGGATCGATTTGGACGCCGGCAGCATGCGGGTGCCAAAGCCGGCCACGGGGATCACCGCTTTACGAATCACAGGGGCGTTTACCTCCTTGTAGGGGCGCTCGGGACACGGTCGGTTCCGGTAGCAACGCCGCCAGCCAGGACAGAACCAATAAAGACGCGGAGTAGTAATCGTCTTCCGGGCGGATGTGGTCGGGCATTTTACCCGGCATTGCCAGTAACAGCGAGCGCACCGCCATGCCGCCCCGGGACAACGGATAGTCGGCGGTGTCGCCATTCACCAGGTTGATCCAGGCCGGCGGCCGGCCGCCGCGCCAGTAAGCGCTGACCGTCTCCAGGCCCGCTTGTTCCGAGCGCCCGGCCCAAACTGCGTACAGCGGCACACGAACCGCTTCGAAACCGAACCGGGGCGGCCAATCGTCGGCCACCCCCAGCTCGCCGCTTTCGCTCAGTGTCAGCCAGTCCGGCGGCAGCTGGTGCTCGCCGAAGCGCGCCGCGCGCAGCAGCCGTTCCCCGTCGAGCATCAACTGTTGCCAGGG
>DASUNW010000006.1:0-3632 GCA_036276955.1 Alcanivorax sp.
CCGATACGCGAGTCCGGCTCGCTGATCCCGCAGCTGGCGATCGGTGCCTGGATGCGCCGCCACCCGGTGCGCAAGGGCTTCTGGGTGTTCGGCTCGGTGGTGCAAGGGGCCTGTGTGCTGGCCATGGCGGCGGCGGTCTGGTGGCTGCAGGGTCTGGCCGCCGGGCTCGCCATCGTCGGTCTGCTGGTGGTGTTCAGCCTGGGCCGTGGCTTTTGCTCGGTGGCGATGAAGGACGTGCAGGGCAAGTGCATCCCCAAGGCCCGCCGAGGCCGGCTCACCGGGCTGGCGTCCACCCTGTCCGGCGTGGCGACGCTGGCGGTGGGGTTGTCCCTGTTCGGCGGTGACAGCGAGCCGGGCGTGCGGTTCTACACGGTGTTGCTGCTCGCCGCCGGTCTCGCTTGGTGGCTGGCGGCGACGGTGTTCTCCAGGGTGGACGAGTTCCACGGTGAAACCGCCGGTGGCGGGCACGCCCTGCGTCAGGCGTTCGAGAGCCTGGGCTTGCTGGCCAGCGACGCCCCGTTCCGTAACTTCGTGATCGCCCGGGCGCTGCTGATGGCCTCGGCTCTGGGGTCGCCGTTTCTGGTGGTGCTGGCCCAGAACCGGGCCGACGGCGCCGCTCTGTTGGGCGGTTTCCTGGTGGCATCGAGTCTGGCCAGTACCGTAAGCGCCAGCGTCTGGGGGTACATGGCGGACGCTTCCGCCCGCCAGGTGATGATCCGGGGCGGCGCCCTGGCGGCGCTGGTATGTCTGGGTGTGGCGGCGGTGGCCCTCGCCGAACCCGCCTGGGACGGCCTCGTCTGGTTCTACCCGGTGGCCTTTTTTGTGCTCAGCATTGCCCATTCCGGCGTCCGCATCGGCCGCAAGACCTACCTGGTGGACATGGCTGGCGGCACCAAACGCACGGATTACACCGCCGTCAGCAACACCGTGATTGGCGTGCTGTTGCTGGTACTGGGCGGCGCCAGCGCGGCGGTTTCGCTGCTGGGCGCCCAGTGGGCGCTGTTGCTGCTGGGTGCCATGGGCGTGCTGGGCACGCTCTGCTCCTGGAAGCTGAAAGAAGTGGAGTAACGGTTCAGAACAGGGGCCAGAAGTACACGGTCGCGGTCGCCGCGGTGATCACGCCGGCCAGGCTGAACAGCGCCAGTGCGCCGTCATGGGCCGCCAGTGCCAGGGCGTAGAGAGCGATGATCAGCGCCGGTACCGCCGCCGCGAACGGCACCAGTTCCAGCGGCACCATGGTCGCCGCCAGCAGCAGGCACAGCGCCGCCCCGATACGGTTGAACGGCCACATGGTAAGCGCCCGCAACCGTGGCTTGAGCAGCCGGTCGATGCGCTCCGTCCAGGGACGCACCCGGGCCACCGCCGCGCGGAATTTCTTCCGCTCGAAGGACGCCTGGCGCAACCGCCCGGGCACCCAGGGGGCACGTTTGCCGAACACCAGCTGGCCGGCCACCAGCATGATCAGCAGGGCGCTCAGCGTGGGTACCCCGGGAATGGCACCGGTGGGCAGCAGCACCATCAGGGTCGGGGCCAGCAGCAAGGGTCCGAAGCCCCGCCCCTGCATGGTCTCCACCACGGACACCAGCGACAGCTCGCTGCCGTCCGGTTCGTCCGCCAGCTTGACGAGAATGTCGGTCAGCCCAAGGGCCGGTTCGTTGGCGGGCACGGGTTCTCCTCATCCTTGTGGAAACAGGTGACGTTCCAGGTCCCGCTTAGCCTGTCGCAAAGCGGCCGGGTCCGGCTATCAAACCGGCGTGAAGATTTACCTTTTATAACGATTCTGGGTAAAGTCAGCAGGCTTTACTCAATAATAACGGGATAAATGACGATCTGACGGGCGGCGGTTCCGCGGACGCGACCTGGGGCTGGGACGTGTATTTCGGTTACGCGTTCAATCGTTATATCACCGTGCGCGGCGGCCAACGCTATTTCGGTGAGGGCGAATCGGATCTCGGTGGCGGCTCAATCAGCGTCGACGCGGACGGTTTCTACGTGGCCGGGGACCTGATGTGGCCGGTGACCGACGGCTTTTCTATTGGCGCCACCATGGGTATCCAGCAGATCGACGCCGAATTCGAAGCCAAACGGCACTTCTTCGGGGGTGGAAGTCTCAGTAGCAGCGAGAGCGATGACGCCAGCGACGATCTGGAATACGACAGCCTGGGCCTGGGTCTGGAGTGGCGCTTCTAGGCGCCCTCCTCTCCGGCTTTCTCGAACAACAGGTCCCAGACGCCGTGGCCCAGACCGGCGCCACGGCGCTCGAATTTGGTCTCCGGGCGCCAGCCCGGGCGCGCCGCGAAACACCCCTCGCCCGCCGTGTTCACGAAGCCCGCTGAGTCGTTCATCACCGCCATCATGTGCTCGGCGTAGTCCTGCCAGTCCGTGGCCATATGCAGCACGCCGCCGGGGCGCAGCTTGGTGTTGACCAGCGCCACCCAGTCCGGCTGCACGATGCGCCGTTTATGGTGCTTCTTCTTGTGCCAGGGGTCGGGGAAATAGAGCTGCACCCGGTCCAGCGAGCCGTCGGGGATGCACAGCTTGAGGATGTCCACGGCGTCGTCGCAGTAGGTGCGCAGATTGCTCAGGCCGCGCTCCTGAATTTCCAGCAGCAGGGCGCCGACACCGGGCCGGTGCACCTCGATGCCGATAAAGTCCTTGTCCGGTTCGGCTTCGGCCATGCCGGCCAGGGACTGGCCCATCCCGTAGCCGATTTCCAGTACCCGGGGCGCGTCGCGCCCGAATTCCGCCCGCGCGTCCAGCACGCCCTGGGCGCGCTCCAGCCCGTAGTCGGGCCACAAGGTGTCCAGCGCTTTGCGCTGGCCCTGGGTGAGCCGCCCTTCGCGCAGCACGAAACTGCGCACCCGGCGCATCACCTTGCCGGTTTCCGGGTCTTTGTCTTGCTGCAGAAAGTCCAGCACGGTCAGCGCACCAGCCCTTCGCCGGGCGACGAGGGATTGGCGTACACCCGCTTGGGCATGCGCCCGGCCAGGAAGCCCTCGCGGCCGGCTTCGATGGCTTTCTTCATGGCGCTGGCCATCAGCACCGGCTTGTTGGCGTGGGCCACGGCGGAATTCAGCAGCACGCCGTCGCAGCCCAGCTCCATGGCCAGGGTGGCGTCGCTGGGCGTACCCACACCGGCGTCGACGATGATCGGCACCTTGGCCTGTTCCATGATCAGCAGCAGGCTGTGCGGGTTGAGAATGCCCAGCCCGGAACCGATCAGCGAGCCCAGCGGCATCACCGCCACGCAACCCATGTCTTCCAGTTCCTGGGCGACGATCGGGTCGTCGTTGGTGTAGACCATCACCTGGAAGCCGTCATCCACCAGGGTGCGCGCCGCCTTCACGGTATCGGCGATGTTCGGGTACAGGGTTTTCTGGTCGCCCAGCACCTCCAGCTTCACCAGGCTGTGGCCATCCAGCAGTTCGCGGGCCAGCTTGCAGGTGCGCACCGCGTCCTCGGCGTTAAAGCAGCCGGCGGTGTTGGGCAGAATGGTGTAGCGCTCCGGGCTGACGAAATCCAGCAGGTTGGGTTCGTCCGGGTTCTGGCCCAGATTGGTCCGCCGCAGGGCCACGGTGACGATCTCCGCGCCGCTCGCTTCGATGGCGTCGCGGGTTTCCTCGAAATCCTTG
>DASUNW010000007.1:0-11984 GCA_036276955.1 Alcanivorax sp.
AAGCTCTCTTTATCGATGTTGGGCAAATCAGACATTTTCGATTTCCTTAAAGCGGCTGCAAGTTACAAGTTGAAAGTTGAAACGCGGAGCAAGCCTTGCTGATGGCAAGGCCGTGCCCGCGCTTGAAACTTGTAACTTTCAACTTGGAACTATTCGTCAAACCAATGCTTGGTGCGATTCACGATCGCCACCAGCGACAGCATCACCGGCACCTCGACCAGCACGCCCACCACCGTGGCCAGGGCGGCGCCGGAGGACAGCCCGAACAGGCTGATGGCCACCGCCACCGCCAGCTCGAAGAAGTTGGAGGTGCCGATCAGGCAGGCCGGGCCGGCGACGTTGTGGGGCAGGCGCAGCCAGCGGGCGGCGACGAAGGCGATCACGAAGATGCCGTAGGTCTGGATCAGCAACGGAATGGCGATCAGCACGATGGCCTGGGGCTTGGCGAGGATGGTTTCCGCCTGGAAGCCGAACAGCAAGACCACCGTGGCCAGCAGGCCCAGGATGCTGACCGGCTTGAGGGTATGAACAAAATCATCCACCGCCTTCTCACCGCCGCGACCACTCAGCCAGCGCCGGGTGAGCGCCCCGGCCACCAGCGGCAACAGCACGTACAGCACCGTGGACAGCACCAGGGTGTCCCAGGGCACGGTGATGTCGCTGACGCCCAGCAGCAGCGCGGCGATGGGCGCGAACGCGAACACCATGATGACGTCGTTCACCGACACCTGCACCAGGGTGTAATTGGCGTCGCCCTTGGTGAGGTGGCTCCACACGAACACCATGGCGGTGCACGGCGCCACGCCCAGCAGGATCATACCGGCGATGTACTCGCTGCCGGTCTGCGGGTCGACCATGTCGGCGAACAGCACCTTGAAGAACAGCCAGCCCAGCGCCGCCATGGTGAAGGGCTTGATCAGCCAGTTCACCACCAGGGTGAGTATCAGGCCCTTGGGCTTGTCGCCCACGCGCTTCATGGCGGCGAAGTCGATCTGGATCATCATCGGGTAGATCATCACCCAGATGAACACCGCCACCGCCAGGTTCACATGAGCCACCTCGAAGGCGGCCACCGCCTGGAACAGGCCCGGCGCGACCAGGCCGAGGGCGACGCCGGCGACGATCGCCAGCCCCACCCAGACACTGAGAAAACGCTCGAAGAACGGCATCGGTTCCGATCCTTTATTCCTGACCCGACTCGCGATGAATTTTTTGCATTGAGGCGACCAGGCCGAGCGGGTTCATAGCGACTAGATCCAGCGCCGCCAGCTTTTCCAGGCGCTGGCGCAGGTGGTCGTAGGTAAGCTCGAACACCGCGTCGATCTCTTCGTCGCTGCCCTCGGCGCCGGCCGGGTCGGAAATGCCCCAGTGCACCTTGGCGGCGTCGGACAGCCATACCGGGCAGGCTTCGCCGGCGGCGGCGTCGCACACCGTGATAATCATATCGAAGCGTTCGCCTTGCAGGTCGTCCATGGACTTGGACGCCGGCTGGTCCACCGGCACGCCGTGGCGCTCCAGCACCGCCAGGGCGCGCGGGTGCACCCGACCGGTGGGCTGGCTGCCGGCGCTGCGGGCGCGGATACGGCCGTCGCCGAGGTGGTTGGCGAGCGCTTCGCCGAGAATCGACCGGCAGGAATTGCCGGTACACAGAAACAGCACGTTCAAGGGCAGTTCCATGGCAGTCTCCATTAGCAGCAGACCGGCGCCGGTGTGCGCAGGCCCAGTTGTGCCCGGGCCGGCTCGGCCAGGGTTTCGATGACAGTGAGCGCCCACTCCGGCAGCGCGGGATTGAGGCGATAATGCATCCAGGTGCCTTGCCGACGGGCGACCACCAGATCGCATTGGCGGAGCTGGGCCAGGTGCCGGGAAATCGTCGACTGGGGGGCTTCCAGGGCGTCGACGAGATCGCAGACACAGATCTCGCGCTGCGCGTCCATAAGACAGATCAGGCCCAGGCGCAGGTCGTCGCCGAGGCACTTGCAGAGTTTGCTGACGGAAAGGTCGGTCATGGCGTCCTCGGACTATCTATATTCGTATATTCGGAATTACGGATATATTAGACCAGAAGAGGCCCGCGCCCACAAGGCCGGCCCCACTGGAATCAGTCTTTCTTGCGAACCTCTTTCTCCATCTCGTCGATGGAGATGTGGCGCACGTCGGTGCCTTTGACCAGGAAGATCACCTGCTCGCCGATGTTGCGGGCGTGGTCGCCGATGCGCTCCAGGGCACGCAGTGACCAGATGATGTTGAGCACCCGGGAAATGGCGCGCGGGTCTTCCATCATGAAGGTGACCAGGGCGCGCATGGCGGAGCGGTACTCCAGGTCCACCTCGGTGTCCTCGGCGGCCACTTCCACCGCCTTGTCCGCGTCGAAACGGGCAAAGGCGTCCAGGGCGTCGCGCAGCATGTTGCGCACGTGGTTACCGATGTGGCGGACTTCCACGTAGCCGCGCGGTGATTCGCCGTCCTGGGCCAGCTGCAGGGCCATGGCGGCGATCTTGGCGGACTCGTCGCCGATGCGTTCCAGGTCCGACACCGCCTTGGACACGGCGATGATCAGCCTCAGGTCCGACGCGGCCGGCTGGCGCAGTGCCAGCACGCGGGCACACTCTTCGTCGATCTGGATTTCCAGATCGTCGACCCGGTCTTCCGTGGTAAGCACTTTTTCCGCCAGAGCGGAATCGGCGTGCAGCAGCGCTTCCAGCGCGTCCACCACCTGCTTTTCCACCAGGCCGCCCATCTCCATCAGATGGTTGCGGATGGATTCCAGCGCCTCGTTGAACTGCGAGGAGCTGTGTTGACCAAAATGCATGCGATCCATGTTGTTTCTCCTTGGACCCGTTGGCCTTAGCCGAAGCGGCCGGTGATGTAGGCTTCCGTGAGCTCGTGCTCCGGCTTGGTGAAGACGGTATCGGTGTCATTGACTTCGATCAGCCGCCCCAGGTGGAAGTAGGCGGTGCGGTGGGACACGCGCGCGGCCTGCTGCATGGAGTGGGTGACGATGGCGATGGTGTAGGACTCGGACAGCTCGTCGATCAGCTCTTCGATCTTGGCGGTGGCGATCGGGTCCAGCGCCGAGCATGGCTCGTCCATCAGCACCACTTCCGGGCTCACCGCGATGGTGCGGGCGATACACAGGCGCTGTTGCTGGCCGCCCGACAGGCCAGTGCCGGACGAGTGCAGACGGTCTTTTACTTCATTCCAGAGACCGGCCTTGCGCAGGCTGTTCTCAACGATCTCGTCGAGTTCGTACTTCTTGTCCGCCAGCCCGTGCAACCGCGGGCCATAGGCGACGTTATCGTAGATCGACTTGGGGAAGGGATTGGGCTTCTGGAACACCATGCCAACGCGGGCGCGCAACTCCACCACGTCCAGCTTGGGATCGTAGAGATCATGGTCGTCCAGGCGCAGCTCGCCCTTCACCCGGCAGATATCGATAGTGTCGTTCATGCGGTTGAGCGAGCGCAAAAAGGTGGACTTGCCGCAACCGGACGGACCGATCAGCGAAATCACCTGGTTCTTGCCGATGTCCAGGCTGACGTCGTGGATCGCCTGATTGTCGGCGTAAAAGACGTTCACGTTGCGCAGCTTCATCTTGGGCGCGTCCACGAACGGCTTGCCCACGGTTTTTTCCGGATAAGGGGTGTCCTGCATTGACCTTTCTTCCACGTCGATCGAAGGCTTCGCCGCATCATCATCGGCGCGGTTGCGGTTGTCCAGTTCTTGAGCCGTATCCATGTTCCTCTCCTTACCAGCGGCGCTCAAGGCGCTTACGCAGTAGCACCGCCAGGGTGTTCATGGTGATCAGGAAGGCGAGCAATACCATGATCGCCGCCGATGTCAGGGCGACAAAGGACTGCTCCGGGCTGCCCGCCCACAGGAATATTTGCACTGGCAGTACCGTGGCCGCATCCATCGGGCTGGTGGGGATATCAACAATGAACGCGACCATGCCGATAAGAAGCAGCGGTGCGGTCTCGCCAAGCGCCTGGGCCATGCCGATAATGGCGCCGGTCAGAATGCCGGGCATGGCCAGCGGCAGCACTTGGTGCAAAACCACCTGCATCTTGGACGCCCCCAGAGCCAGCGCTGCCTCGCGCACCGAGGGCGGCACCGTTTTGATGGAGGCCCGGCTGGTAATGATGATGGTCGGCAAGGTCATCAATGTAAGTACGATACCACCCACCATGGGCACCGATCTCGGCATCCCGAACAGATTAATAAAGATCGCCAGACCAAGCAGACCGAAGATAATCGACGGCACCGCCGCCAGATTGTTAATGTTCACCTCGATAAAGTCCGTGAAGCGATTCTTGGGCGCGAACTCCTCCAGATAGACGGCCGCCGCCACGCCAATCGGAAGCGACAGGCAAAGGGTGACGATCATGGTGAAGAAGGACCCCACCACGGCACTCCAGATACCCGCCAACTCCGGCTCACGGGAATCACCACTGGTGAACAAGGAAGCGTTAAAGCGCTTATCCGTATCGCCGCTACGCTCAAACTGCTCGACCCACTTCTGCTGCAAGTCTGAAAGACGGGATTCTTCCCGCCCCTTGGCATTGGCTTTCAGGAAAAGATCGACGTCGTCATCGGCCAGCAACCAGACATTGCGCGTGGACCCAAGCAAGTCCGGATTAGCGATCAGCTCGCTCCTGAGATTGTAGCTGGCCCCGTTGCTCACCAGCGCATACAGTTGACGTTTTTTCTCGTAGTCATCAACCCCTGGGAAGCGCTCACGGAGCGCCTGTTTAATCACCGCCGAGAAATTGGCGTAATCGAGTTGCTCTTTGTTCGTTACATCGTCTATCCCCAGGACCTCTCGATCAAGGGTAACTTCGAGCTGCAGATAATGCTCAAAGAAAGCACTATGACCTTTGCCGACAATGTCGATAAAGAGTATCGAGAGTGCGATCAAACCCACCGCCACGGAAGCTATGCCATAGGCCTTGAAGCGCTTCTCCGAACGATAGCGGCGCGCCAGGCTGCGGCGTACCTTTTCAGTGATCTCACTCATTCGTACTGCTCCCGGTATTTCTTAACAATGTGCAGGGCAACGACATTAAGTAAAAGCGTGGTGATGAACAGCATCAGGCCCAGCGCGAAGGCGGCCAGCGTTTTGGCGCTGTCGAACTCCTGATCGCCGGTTAGCAGGGTGACGATCTGCACGGTCACGGTAGTGACCGCTTCCAGCGGGTTCACGGTCAGGTTGGCGGCGAGCCCCGCCGCCATCACCACGATCATGGTTTCGCCAATAGCGCGGGAGGCGGCCAGTAGAATCCCGCCCATGATCCCCGGCAGCGCGGCGGGGAAAATCACTTTACGAATCGTCTCGGACTTGGTGGCGCCCAGACCCAGGGAGCCGTCGCGCATCACCTGGGGCACGGCGGTAATCACGTCATCGGAAATCGAGGACACGAAGGGAATGATCATCACCCCCATCACCAGGCCGGCGGCGAGCGCGGACTCCGAAGCCACGCTCAGACCTATACTTTCACCCAGATCACGGATAAACGGCGCCACGGTGAGCGCTGCGAAGAAGCCGTACACCACGGTGGGCACACCGGCCAGAATTTCTAGCAACGGCTTGGCCACTGCGCGCACTTTAGCTCCGGCGTACTCCGCCAGATAAATGGCGGACATCAACCCCACCGGCACCGCCACCATCAACGCGATCGCGGAAATCAACAAAGTACCCGTGAAGAGCGGCACGGCGCCGAAGGCACCTTCGGCCGCCACTTGGTCAGCACGCAATGCGGTCTGCGGGCTCCAGTCCAACCCGAACAGAAAATTGATCGGAGATACCTGACTGAAAAAACGGATGGATTCGAACAGCACCGACATAACGATGCCGACGGTGGTGAGGATGGCCACCAGGGCGCAGAGCATGAACAACACCCGAAGAATCTTTTCCACCTGCTGGCGGGCCCGCACCCGGGGCGCGATTTTAACCCAGCCCCAGGCACCGCCGAGCATGGCGACGACAACAAACACTACCGACAATGCCATGGTGTTAATCTTCTGCAACCGGACAAGAAGATCCGCGGCCCCGGCGATCTCGGGCGGGCCCGCGTCCGCCGGCAAGGCGCCGCTGGCGACATTCTGAATCTGGCTCAGAAGTAAACCCCGCGCGGCTTCGCTGGTCGGGCGGATATCCTCCGGCAGACTCATCATCACCGTGTTACGAATAATCCCGTCGTCGAACACCAGCCAGGCCAATAGCACCACCAACGCCGGCAAGGCGCACCACAGGGCGGCACGCATGGCGTAGTAGAAAGGCAGGGATTGCAAATGGCGGATACCGCCCAGGGGGCGGGCCATCTGCAAAGACCGGCGCAGGCCCAGGTAGTAGGCCAACGCCACCATGGCGACCAGCAGCAACAAGAGGTTGCCCGTTTGCATGCACCAAACTCCACTTATTGATTTCCTCGAGCAAGCCCCGTGGCTTGCGCCAGAAAACCGGGTTATGCGCCCGGAAAGGCGAAGAAAGCCCGATGACTTTCGTCAACGGGCCGGATGCGCGTCCATGCGCCGATACCTCCTTTGTTTACTTCAGTTCATTGCCGGTCATGCTGGTAAGGTTAGCGGCTTGCTTGCCCCACTTCTTACGCTCTTTGGCGGGCATCGGGATCAGACCTTTTTCCACCAGATAACCTTCCTCGCCCCAGGCGCGGTCGCTGGTGAATTCTTTCACGTAGCCTTCGATACCTGGGACCACGCCCACGTGAGCTTTTTTCACGTAGAAGAACATGGAACGGGCGATGGGGTACTCGCCGCTGCCGATAGCCTCCATGGTAGGCGCCACGCCGTTGACTTTGGCGGCCTGCAGGGAACCACGGTTCTGATCGAGGAAGGAGTAGCCGAACACGCCCACTGCTTGCGGGTTGGACTCTAACTTCTGAACGATCAAGTTGTCGTTTTCGCCGGCTTCGATATAGGCGCCGTCTTCACGGATGCTGCGGCAGATGGACTTATACTTGTTTTTGTCTTCTTTCTTGATGGCCGCGAGCCAGTCGAAGGTCTTGCAGCCGCCTTCAATAGCCAGCTCGTTGAAGGAATCGCGGGTGCCGGAGGTGGGCGGCGGGCCCATCACTTCGATTTCAACGTCCGGCAGCTCGGGGTTCACTTCCTGCCAGGTGTCGTAGGGATTGGGTACCAGCTTTTCGCCACCCTTGGGATCGGGCACTTCCTTGGCCAGCGCCAGGAATAGATCACGCAGGCTCAGGTCCATATGCTCGCCCTTGTCGGATTTGGCGATAACAATGCCGTCGTAGCCGATTTTAACTTCGGTGATCTCCTTAACACCGTTTTTCTGGCACAGTTCGAACTCGGAGACCTTCATGCGACGGGACGCATTGGTGATGTCCGGGGTGTCGGTGCCGATGCCCTGGCAAAACAGCTTCAAGCCGCCGCCGGAACCGGTGGATTCAACCTTCGGGGTGGGATGGTCGCCACGACCGAAATGCTCGGCCACGGTGGTGGAGAACGGGTATACCGTGGAGGAACCCACGATGGAAATGGTGTCACGGGCAATCGCGGTGGCCGGGGCACTGGCGAGGGCCACGGCGGCGGCGGCGCCGACGAGTGTCGCTTTCATTTGAAATTTCACTGTTAGCCTCCTGGTTGCATGGCGCCGGCGTTGATCCCAACCCGGCTTCTTCTCTTCAGGCATGACGCATGCTAGAGGCGGAATGTGACAGCAACATTACATAAACCGGACTGTTTGCGCATCCGCGCGGGGCCACCCGAGCACCGCCTCTCCCCGGTTTTGCTGACCCGGACGGCCATCACCCGTATAATCGCGCCGCACCCAAGACCCCGGTGAGGCCATTTTGACCCGACAACGCCTGCAGCACCTGAAACGCTGGCAACAGCGCCTGACCGCCTTCACCTGCGGCGTGGGGCACCTGTGCGCCTGGTTTTCCCTGGCCATGGTGGTGCTGATGGTGCTGGTGGTGGTGCTGCGCTACGGGTTCGGCATCGGCAGTATCGCGCTCCAGGAGAGCCTCACTTATTTGCATGGCGCGTTGTTCATGCTCGGCGCCGCCTATGCCCTGGCCCTGGACGAGCATGTGCGGGTGGACGTGTTCTATCAGCATTTCAGCCCCCGGCGCCGGGCCCTGGTCAATGTCCTGGGCACGCTGTTCCTACTGCTGCCGGTATGCGTGGCCATTTTCGGTCTCAGTTTCGAGTATGTAGTGCATAGTTGGGCCGGCCTGGAACGCTCCGACAACGGGGGGCTGCCCTTGGTGTTCGTGCTCAAGAGCCTGTTGCTGGCGCTGCCCGCCCTGCTTGCCCTGCAAGCCGCGGCGGAGCTGATCCGCCATGGCCTGACGCTGGCCGGCGCCACGCCGCCGCAAGAGGATCTTGAGGACGAGGGGGGCGCATGGAGCTGATTCCACTGCTGATGTTCTTGGCCGTGGGCGTGACGTTGCTGAGCGGCTACCCGGTGGCGTTTTGCCTGGGCGGCGTGGCGCTGATGTTCGCCGCCGGCGGGCTGCTCGGCGGCAGCCTGAGTATGACCGACCTGACTTTCCTGCCCGGGCGGCTGTTCGGCATCATCGAGAACACCAGCCTGATGGCGGTGCCCCTGTTCGTGTTCATGGGGGTGATGCTGGAAAAGTCCCGCGTGGCGGAGCGGCTGCTGGCGAGCATGGGGCGTCTGCTGGCGGTATTTCCCGGCGGTCTCGGCCTGGCCATCGTGCTGGTCGGCGCGCTGCTGGCCGCCAGCACCGGCATCGTCGGCGCCACGGTGGTAACCATGGGGCTGCTGTCACTGCCCACCATGCTGCGCCACGGCTACAACCCGGGGCTGGCCACCGGGCTGATCTGCGCCACCGGCACCCTGGGGCAAATCATCCCGCCCTCCATTGCCCTGGTCTTGCTTGGCGACGTGCTGTCCACCGCCTACCAGGAAGCGCAGCTTAGCCAGGGGGTCTGGTCCCTGGACACCGTGTCGGTGGGCGACCTGTTCGTCGGCGCGCTGGTACCGGGCCTGATTCTGGTCGGCATGTATCTACTCTATGTGGTGGTGATCAGCACCCTGCGTCCGGAGCAGGCACCGGCCATGAAACCCGAGGAAGCCAGTGCCGAAGGCGAGCCCGGGGCTGTCTCCCTGCTGGGCGGGCTAGTGGCGCCGCTGCTGCTGATCACCGCGGTGCTGGGGTCGATTCTCGGTGGCGTGGCGACGCCCACCGAAGCCGCCGGCGTAGGAGCCTTCGGCGCTCTGCTGCTGGCCGCCTTCAGCCGCCATCTGAACCGGCGCATCCTGCGTGAAACGGTGCGCAGCACCACCCGGGTCACCGCCATGGTGTTCATGATTCTGATCGGCGCCAGCCTGTTCTCTCTGGTGTTCCGGGCATTCGGCGGCGACGAAACCGTGGAGCACCTGTTCGAGGCCCTGCCCGGCGGCGTGCTGGGCGCCACCCTGGTGGTGATGCTGATCGTGTTTTTGCTCGGCTTCATCCTCGATTTCATGGAAATCACCTTCGTGGTGGTGCCGATCGTGGGACCGGTGCTGCTGTCGATGGGCGTGGACCCGGTGTGGCTGGGCGTGATGATCGCGCTCAACCTGCAGACCTCTTTCCTGACACCGCCGTTCGGCTTCGCGCTGTTCTACCTGCGCGGCGTGGCGCCGCCGGAAGTGCGCACCTCGCAGATCTACAAAGGCGTGATACCCTTTATCCTGATTCAATTGACAATGCTCGGCATTCTGGCGCTGTTCCCGGAACTGGCCACCTGGCTGCCGGGGCTTTTATATGGATAACAAAACATGACCAACGACGACATTCCTCAACCGCAGGGCACACTGGCCCTGCAGACCATCGCCATGCCCGAGAACGCCAATTGGAACGGCGATATTTTCGGCGGCTGGCTGGTGTCGCAGATGGATCTGGCCGGCGCCGTGACCGCGCGGGCCCGCGCCAAGGGCCGTGTCGCCACGGTGGCGATCGATTCCATGGCGTTCCTGCGGCCGGTGCCGGTGGGCGCGGTGGTGAGTTGCTACACGCAGATGCAGGACATCGGCCGCAGCTCCATGCAGATCCTGGTGGAAGTGTGGATCGTCGAGGATGAAGGCGGGCTGGCGAAGGTCACCGAGGGGCACTTCACGTTCGTCGCCATCGACGAGAACGGCCGTACCCGCTCGGTGGCCCGGGATTAAAAGACGATTCAGGATGCAGGATACAGGCGCGGTCGAGGTTGCACGGACAGCACGGCGGTGCCCGCGCTTCACCCTGTGTCCTGAATCGGCGCCCTAGAGCGCCTTTGCCTAGGGCGCCTTCTGGTCCAGGACCATGGAACGCACGTTGAGCGCGGACTGCTCGGCGACCGCGATGTACGGCACCATGGAATCGCGGAACCCGCGATAGGACTCGTAGATCCGGCGCGCCTGGTCGTTGCCGGCGACCAGATCTTCCACCGCTTCCTGGCTGGTTTTCTCCAGTGCCTCCAGCACTTCATCGGGCAACCGGCGCAGTTGCACGCCGTGCTCGTCCACCAGTTGCTTGAGCGCTTCGGCGTTGCGCGCGGTAAACTCGTCGTAGATGTGCTGGTTTTCAGCTTCGGCGGCGCTCTTGACGATCGCCTGCAGGTCTTCCGGCAGGGCGTCCCACTTTTCCTTGTTGATCATCAGCTCCAGCATCGCGCCGGGTTCCTGCCAACCAGGGTAGTAGTAGTACTTGGCCACTTTGTGCAGACCGAAGGTGAGATCGTTGTAAGGGCCGACCCAGTCCGCCGCGTCCAGGGCGCCGGTCTGCATTGAGGTGAACACTTCGCCGCCGGGCATCTGTACCGGCGTGGCACCAATGCGCTGCATCACTTCGCCGGCCAGGCCGGGGGCGCGGATCTTGAGGCCCTTGATGTCGTCCAGGCTGTTGATTTCCTTGCGGAACCAGCCGGCCATCTGCGTGCCGCTGTTGCCGCAGGGTAACGGCTTGATGCCGAACTCGCCGTACAGCTCGTCCCACAGTTCCTGGCCGCCGCCGAAGTTGACCCAGCTGTTCAGTTCCTGGGCGGTGAGACCGAACGGCACCGCGGTGAAGAACGGCGTGGCCGGGTGCTTGCCCTTCCAGTAATAAGACGCGGAGTGGCCCATCTCGGCGCTGCCGTCGCGCACCGCGTCGAACACGCCCATGGCGGGCACCAGTTCGCCGGCGCCGTGCACCTTGATGGTCAGACGGCCGCCGGACATGGCGGTGACACGCTCGGCGAAGCGATTGGCGCCGGTGCCCAGGCCGGGATAGTTCTTCGGCCAGGCGGTGACCAGCGTCCACTCCCGCGTCTCGGCGGGTGTCGCTTTGGCCGGGGTGTTGGCGGTGGCTTGCTTGTTTTCGGTTTCGTTCTGGCCACAACCGGCCAGCGCCGCGGCACCCAGGCCGAGACCCAGCGCGGAGACGAATTTACGACGATCCATGCAACTCTCCCGTTCGTTTTATTGTTAGGGAGCCGCCAAGCGGCTCCTAGATCACATCGAGGCGGGCGTACTGGCTGACCAGCCATTTGGTGCCGACGCCGTCGAAGTTGATTTGCAGCCGCGCGTTGGGGCCCTGGCCCTCGAAATGCAGCACCGTGCCCTCGCCGAACTTGGGGTGCATAACGCGCGCCCCCAATACAATACCATTGGCGTCCTGCTGGCGCGGCCCCCCGCCGCCACCGCCCAGCGGACGGCTGAAGCCGGCCCGCGCGCGCACCTCCTCCACCAGCTCGGCGGGGATTTCGCGCAGGAAACGGCTGGGCGGGTTAAGCGTTTCGTTGCCGTACAAACGCCGGCTTTCCGCGTGGGTCAGGTAGAGTTCGCGCATCGCGCGGGTAAGACCCACGTAGCAAAGCCGACGTTCCTCGGCGAGCCGCACTGGGTCGTCGGAGGACATCTGGTGCGGGAACAGGCCCTCTTCCATACCGGTGATGAAGACCACCGGAAATTCCAGCCCCTTGGCGGAGTGCAGGGTCATCATCTGCACCGCGTCTTCGTGGGCGTCGGCCTG
>DASUNW010000008.1:0-3306 GCA_036276955.1 Alcanivorax sp.
GCCCAGGGCGTGAGCATCGAACGCGCCCGCATGGTGGATGACCGCAACGCCGCCCGGGTGACCCTGGACAACGTCACCGCCGAACCGATGGCGGACGGCGCCGCCGCGCTCGCCGCCGCCCTGCGCGCCGGCCGTGCGGTGTTGGCCGCGGAACTGTCCGGCCTGGCCCGGGAAGCGTTCGAGCGCACCCTGGATTACCTGAAAGAGCGCAAGCAGTTCGGCCGTCTGATCGGCACCTTCCAGGCGCTGCAACACCGCGCCGCCCTGCTGATGGGCGAAGTGGCGATGAGCGACGCGCTGGCGATGCAGGCCCTGGACGCCTGCGACCGCAACGCCGACGACGCCGACGTGCAGGTGCTGGCCGCCAAGGGCAAAGCCGCCCGCGTGGCGCTGCTGGCCGGCCAGGAAGCGGTGCAGATGCACGGCGGCATCGGCATGACCGATGAGTTCGACATCGGCTTTTTCCTCAAGCGCGCCCGCGCCGGCGGCGAAACCCTTGGCGACGCCAACTACTGCGCCGACCGCTTCGCGGCACTGCGGGACTATTAAGGAGATACCAACAATGACCAGAACAACATTGAGCGTAGACGAGCTGAAAGCCAAGGTGGACCAGGACCTGGGCACCTCCCGCTGGTTTCCGGTCACCCAGGAACGCATTGATCAATTCGCCGACCTCACCGAGGACCCGCAGTGGATCCACATTGATCCGGAGCGGGCGGCCAAGGAAACGCCGTTCGGCGGCACCATCGCCCACGGCTTCCTGAGCCTGTCGCTGCTGTCCGCCATGGCCATGGACGTGGTGCCCGGCGTGCAAGGCACCGTGATGGGCATCAACTACGGCTTCGACAAGGTGCGCTTTCTCAACCCGGTACGTTCCGGCTCCCAGGTGCGCGGCCACTTCAAGCTGGCCGGCGTGGAGCCGCGCGGCGACAACCAGTTGCTGATCCGCTATGCGATTTCCGTGGAGATCGACGGCGTCGACAAGCCGGCCATCGCCTGCGAATGGCTTAGCCTGATTGTTTTGGGATAAAAAATAAGTTGAAAGTTGCAAGTTGAAAGTTGAAATGGGGCAGCTACGTAGCCGCCTTCAACTTGTAACTTGTGACTTGCAACTCTCCGAAGGAGAACTGCATGAGTATCAATTTCGAGGGCCGGGTGGCGATCGTCACCGGCGCCGCCAACGGCCTGGGTAAATCCCACGCGCTGTCGCTGGCGAAATTGGGCGCCAAGGTGGTGGTCAATGACTTCGGCGGTGCCCGCGACGGCACCGGTGGCTCCAGCGAGGCGGCGGAGAAAGTGGTCGCCGAGATCAAGGCGGCCGGCGGTGAAGCGATCGCCAACGGCGCCGACGTGTCCAGCGAGGAACAGGTCGACGCCATGGTCAAGCAGACCCTGGACCAGTGGGGCCGCGTCGACATTCTGGTCAACAACGCCGGCATTCTGCGCGATAAAAGCTTCGCGAAAATGGACATGTCGGATTGGGATAAAGTGGTGGCCGTGCACCTGACCGGCTCCGCGATCTGCACCCGGGCGGTGTGGCCGGTGATGCGCGAGCAGCAGTACGGCCGCGTGATCATGACCACCTCCACCTCCGGGTTGTACGGCAACTTCGGTCAGGCCAACTACGGCGCCGCCAAAATGGGCGTGGCCGGCCTGATGAACACGCTCTGCCTGGAAGGCGAGAAGTACGACATCAAGGTAAACTGTGTGGCGCCCACCGCCGCCACGCGCATGACCGAAGACCTGATGCCCAAGGAAGTGCTGGCCCTGCTGGAGCCGGAAGCCATCACCCCGGCGGTGCTGTTCCTGGCCAGCGACCAGGCCCCCAACCAGCGCATCGTGCTGGCCGGCGCCGGCTGCTACGCGATGGTGCGATTGATGGAGAGCGACGGCATCTACCTGAACGAGGAAGAACGCACGCCGGACGCCATCGCCGCCCGGTTCGAGCAACTGGGCGACATGGGCAACGCCCGTGAAATGACCAACGGCGGCGAGCACGTCACCAAGATTCTGACCAAGGCCGCGCAGGCCAAAGGCATTAAACTGACTTAAAGAGGTTCATCATGAGAGAAGCAGTCATCGTTTCCACCGCCCGTACCCCGATCGGTAAAGCCTACCGGGGCGCGTTCAATGACACCCAGGCCCAGGCGCTCGGTGGTCACGTGATCAAGCACGCCGTGGAGCGCGCCAAGATCGATCCGGAAAGCATCCAGGACGTGATCATGGGCGCCGCCCTGCAGCAGGGCTCCACCAGCGGCAACGTGGCCCGTCAGGCGGCCCTGCGCGGTGGTCTGCCCACCTCCGTGGCGGGCATGACCATTGATCGTCAGTGCGCGTCCGGTCTGATGGCCATCGCCACCGCCGCCAAGGAAATCGTGGTCGACAACATGGACGTGGCGGTCGCCGGCGGCCTGGAGTCGATCTCCCTGGTTCAGAACGACAAGATGAACACCTTCCGCGCCCGTGATCCGTGGCTCAAAGAGCACCGCCCGGACATCTACATGAGCATGCTGGAAACCGCTGAAGTGGTCGCCGACCGCTACAACGTATCCCGCGACGCCCAGGACGAGTACGCGTTCCAGTCGCAGATGCGCACCGCCAAGGCGCAGCAGGAAGGCAAGTTCGACGACGAGATCGTGCCGCTGACCACCAACATGAAGGTGATGAACAAAGAGACCAAGGAAATTTCCGACAAGGAAGTGACCCTGGCCAAGGACGAGGGCAACCGCCCCGAGACCACCCTGGAAGGCCTGCAGAGTCTGAAGCCGGTGTTCAAGGATGGCCTCAACATTCAGGAAGGCAAGTTCATCACCGCCGGCAACGCGTCTCAGCTTTCCGATGGCGCCAGCGCCTGCGTGCTGATGGAAGCCAAGGAAGCCGAACGTCTCGGCCTGCAGCCCCTGGGCGCCTATCGTGGCATGGCGGTAGCCGGCTGTGATCCGGACGAAATGGGTATCGGCCCGGTATTCGCGGTGCCGAAACTGCTCAAGCGCTTCGGCCTGACCGTCGATGACATCGGTCTGTGGGAACTGAACGAAGCATTCGCCAGCCAGTGCCTGTACAGCCGTGACAAGCTGGGCATCGACCCGGACAAGTACAACGTCAACGGCGGCGCCATCTCCATCGGCCACCCGTACGGCATGTCCGGTGCGCGCATGACCGGCCACGCGCTGATCGAAGGCAAGCGCCGCGGCGTCAAGTACGTGGTGGTGACCATGTGCGTGGGCGGCGGCATCGGTGCGGCCGGGCTGTTCGAAGTGTTCTAAACCGTAGAGCGGGGTCAGGTCTTGCCTTTTGCCCCGTCGG
>DASUNW010000009.1:0-15723 GCA_036276955.1 Alcanivorax sp.
CACCCCCGCGAAGGGGGTGGGCCTTTTTATTTGGCACGCCCGAGAGGATTCGAACCTCTGACCTTTGCCTCCGGAGGGCAACGCTCTATCCAGCTGAGCTACGGGCGCAAAACTTTTTGTGACGCTTCCTGACGGGGCTCCGGGCGGGTCCGGGCTCCGATTCGGGACGCGCATGATAGCGGTTTGGACGGGCGGCGTCCATGGATGCGCGCAGTGGGCCTGGCTGTGACGGCTGCGTATAATGCCGCCGCGGTCCCTGCAGGTTGGGCCGATTGATGGTGCCGTCTCTTTCGGGTTTCCGGCGGCGCCGTCCGCGTCTCACGAGCCCGTTGGTACAGGAAGCGTAACCATGAATCTGTATTGGTGGGTGTTGTTGGCGGCGGTGTTGGTGGAGATCGCCTGGGCGATGAGCCTGAAATGGGTGCAAATGGTGCCGGGCGTAACGTCCATCGGCGCGTCGGTGGTGCTGACGGCGCTGAATATGCTGGCGTTGTCGTTTGCCATGCGCGGTATTCCGGTGGGCACCGCCTACGCCGTCTGGACCGGGCTCGGCGCGGTGGGCATCACGGTGCTCGGCGTGGTGTTTTTCCAGGACCCCCTGGGCATCGGGCGGCTCGGTTGTCTGGCTTTGATTGTCGCCGGTGTGGTGGGGCTCAAACTCACTGCCAATGGGTAAGCGCGGCGGTTTATCACCGGGCATTTTACAATCTTTTCCCGCGATCCGATGATGGATTGGGTAGGCTTCAGCGGTATTGGATGGAGTAAAAACGGTGCGTATTGCTTACTTAGAAGATGATCACGCCCAGGCCGAGCTGGTCACACACTGGCTGCGCGAGGCGGGGCACACCTGCATGCATCTCTCCAGCGGACGGGAGTTCATGAGCCTGCTGCGCAGAGACACCTTCGATTTACTGGTGCTTGACTGGGAAGTACCCGACATGAGCGGTTACGCGGTGCTCGGGGAAGTGCGCGCCGGCGGCAACAAAACGCCGGTGCTGTTCGCCACCCAGCGTGATGACGAGTCGTCGATTGTCGGCGCGCTCAGTCAGGGCGCCGATGACTATATGGTTAAGCCTGTGAAACAAGCGGAATTGCTGGCCCGCCTCAACGCGCTCGGGCGCCGGGCGGGTGTCGCCGACATGGATGATCAAGGAATGATGACCGTGGGACCCTGGACGATCGATCGTGGTCGCCGCCAGATTACCCTGGACGAAGAGCCGGTCAAGCTTACCGATAAGGACTACGAGCTGGCGTGCTATCTGTTCCAGAACGTCGGGAAATTAATGTCTCGCGCCCACTTGCTGGAGAAGGTCTGGGGCATCATGACCCCGATCGAATCCCGCACCGTGGACGTGCACATCAGCCGTATTCGGCGCAGCTTGCAGATTCGGCCCGAGCGGGGCTATCGCATCAAGACGGTCTATCAGCACGGCTACCGTCTGGAGCCGATCGACGACTGACGCCCGGTAAAAACGCACTTCTCGGAAAAACCCGGTTCCGGCTGTAAACGCCCGGTGGTACCGTTACGCTACGCGGAGCCAGGACGGCGATCCTGGGCTCCCTGGCGGGCGCATTACTACTGACGTTATAGGATTTCATGGCGAAACTCGGCTCCGAGCAACGACGCTACCTGGTCGAACACCTGTCCGTGCTTCTGGTGGTCGCCGGGCTGTGCGTATTGCTCTCTATCAGCGGCGGCTTGTCGTTTTTTAACCGTTACGTCTACGACAACCTGATGCAATGGCTGCCCATGGAGCCGTCCGGCGATGTGCTTATCGTCGGTATCGATGAGTACAGTCTGCGTGAAGTGGGCCGCTGGCCCTGGGACCGGCGCATTCATGCCCAGATCATCAGCCAGTTGCAGGAGCAGGGCGCCCGCGCGGTGCTGATGGACCTGATCCTGTCGGAGCCGGACCGGGCCCGGCCGCAATCCGATCAGGCCCTGGTGGACGCGATTCGCGAAGCCGGCCATGTCTACCTGCCGGTTCATGTGGAGCAACTGCGCTCCGGCGGCCAGTTGATCGAAGTGCTGCCCCATGCGGATTTCGCCCGCGCCGCCAAGGGGTTGGGCCACGTGGACCTGGAACTGGACGGCGACGGCGTGGCCCGCTCGGTGTTCATGCGCTCCGGCATCGGCCAGCCCTGGTGGCCGCACATTACACTGGCCCTGCTGGAAGGCGAGGGCCTGCTCTCCACGGATGTCTACCCGGCGGGGAATGAAGGCACGTTCGCCGGCCTGGCCAATGTCCGCAAATATCCGCGTTACATCCCGTTCGCCGGTGGCGCCGGCACCTACCCCCAGGTGTCGGCGGTGGATTTGCTTGAAGGCCGGGTGCCTGATCAATTGGTGGAGGGTCAGTTCGTTTTCATCGGTGCCACCGCCGCCGGGCTCGGCGATATGCTGCCCACCCCCATGGCCGGCCAGGGCGAGCTGATGGCCGGCGTGGAAATCAACGCCAATATTTTCGACGCCCTGCGTCGCGGCGAACTGATTCAGAGCCTGGACACGGTGCCATCGCTGTTGCTGAGCCTCTTCCTGGCGCTGTTGGCGCCTTTGCTGCTGCCTTTCGTGCTGCCGCGATGGAGCATCCCGCTGGTGCTGGCGTCGCTGGCGCTGACCACGGCGGTCTGTTACGGCCTGCTGGCGCTGCTCGACCTGTGGTTCGCGCCGGCGGCGGCGTTGCTCTCGGCGATTGTCGCCTACCCGCTGTGGACCTGGCGGCGGCTGGAATATTCCATGGCGTACATGCGCAACGCCCTGGCGCGGCTGGCGGAATACAGCGACCTTAACCGCCGTCTGACCGAACCGGCACCGATGTCGCGCATGCTGCGCATGCTCGATCAGGTTCTGCCGGTGCGCGCCTGGCGCCTGCAGGCCCAGGGCGGCGCCCCGGTGTCCGGCGGTGAGCCGTTGGCGCCGGTTGACTGGCGCGGCCAGTTGGCGCGCCGCTACCCGTTCCGCCATGAGGGCCGGCGCTACGAACTGTGGGTGGCCTGGCGCCAGGGGCTCGACGCGGACACCTACGACTACTGGATCCGTGCCATGCTGGCACGCACCGAGGCGCGGCGCCCCAGCGGTGGCCGCCGTTACGAGGTGATCGAAAAGCACATTGAGCGGTTACGCATCGAGGAGCAGCGTCAGCAGGCGTTGACCCGGTTCTTCCAGGTGGGGCTGGCGCAAATGAGCGAGGGCGTGCTGATCTGCGACGCCTGCGGCGGGGTGGTGTTCATTAACCCCCAGGCGGCCTATCTGCTCAGTCTGGAAGGGGTCGGCCAGGACACCCTGGGGCTGGCGGATGTCGGCCGCGAGTTGGAATTCCATGGCGACCGCGACTGGATGGGCCTGCTCCAGGAAGTGTTCGCCGACGGCCGAGTACAGAAAGAGTGCCGCAACCGGCGCGGCATGGACCTGTACCTGGATATGATTCTGGTGCACGCCGGCGATCAACCCGGGCGCATGCTGATCGTCAGCCTGAAGGACATTTCCGACGTCAAACAGGCCATGCGCACCCGCACCGAGATGCTCGATTTCTTGTCCCACGATCTGCGCTCGCCGATGGTCTCGGTACTGGCCTTGATCGGCAAAATGCGCCATGGCGAGGACGGCGAGCGGCTGCGCGACTTCCTCGATAACGTGGAACACTACGCCCAGCGCAACCTGAATATCGCCGAACAGTTCCTGCAATTGGCGCGGGTGGAGGCGGAAGAGTCCGTGGAAATGGTCGAGCAGGACATGCTCGATGTGGTCGAGTCCGCCATCGACCAGGTGCAGATCCAGGCGCAGAGCCGGGGGATCACCCTGCGGTTTGATTACGATCACGACCAGGATGTGTGGGTGCGCGGCAACAATGAGCTGCTGGAGCGCCTGGTGGTCAACCTGCTGACCAACGCGGTGAAATACAGCAACGAAGAGAGCGCCGTGCTGGTGAGCCTGTATGCCGAGGGCGGCCAGGTGTGCTGCGCCGTGCGCGACCAGGGCGTGGGTATTCCGGAAGCGTTCCGGGACAAGCTGTTCGAGCGTTTCAGCCGTGCCAGCAGCAGCGGCGGGGCGCGCACCCGGGGCGCCGGGCTGGGCCTGCGGTTCGTCAAGGTGGTGACCGAACGCCATGGTGGCACCATCGATGTGGAAAGCGTTCCCGACGAGGGCAGTTGTTTCCGCCTGGCGTTGCCGCGCATCGATGTGGGCGGCCTTTAAGCGGCGCTTTTCACGGCTTGGCGGCCCCGCTCCGGTAGTCTGTTTCCGCGATAGGCGTCGATGGCGCCTTTTTCCCGATGTTTTCTGCGGGTATAATCCCGCCGCCCCCCAGGGGCAAGTCATAGCTATCAGAGGTGTCATAGTGAATAAAATGCTGACCGCCAGCCTGGTTCTTCTCGCCACCGTTTTCGCCGGCAACGCCGCGTTGGCGGCTGAGAAGTCTTCTTACCCCCTGGGTGAGCGCTCTATTCTCAGCGACCGCGCCATCGCCGAGCGCCTTGAGCCGGTCGGCAGCGTCTGCGTGGAAGGCGAAGACTGCGGCAGCGAGATGGCCGCTGCCGGCGCCGCTGCCAGCGGCGAGCCGCGTGACGGCGCCACCGTATACAGCAGCGGTTGCGCCGCCTGTCACGATACCGGCGCCGCCGGCGCGCCCAAGATCGGTGACGCCGCCGCCTGGGCCCCGCGTATCGATAAAGGCATGGACACTCTGGTCAAGCATGCCTACGAAGGCTTCAACGCCATGCCCGCCAAAGGCATGTGCGCGGACTGCTCCGAAGAGGAAATCGCCGCCGCCGTTGAATACATCGTGGAACAAAGCCAGTAATGCCACGGGCGCGGCTCGTCGCCCTTGGCGGCGTGCTGGTGGGTCTGCTGCTCGCCGGCTGCGATAACGCCGACAACGCGTCGGGCGCCGTCGCGTCGGGCGCCGCTGCGTCGGGCGCGGAGGTCCAGAAAACGGCGCTTCGCGACCCGGCGGAAATCTACGCCCAGCACTGCGTGCACTGCCACGGCACCGGCATGGCCGGCGCCCCCATGGTGGGCCCGGAACACCGGTTGATCTGGTCCGAGGAAGTCGAGGAAGAAGGCTTTCCGCACCTGGTCAAGGTGGCCATCGAAGGTCAGAACGGCATGCCGCCGCGCGGCACCTGCTTCAAGTGCAGCGACGAAGAGCTGGAAGCCACGGTGATTTACATGCTCAAACAGAGCGGCGCCAAGTAGCAGCGGCCAGGCCAGCCGCGCCCGCTTTTCTCAATCCAGCAGCGCTTTGAGATTGGCGATGCTGGCCTGCGCCACCTGATCTTCCTTTTCTTCGTCTTTCTTGAACCCCTCGCCGATATAATGAAGGTCGTCCAGCGGCAGCTCTTCCAGGAAGCGGCTGGCCAGGGTGTCCACTTTTTCGCCGTATTGCTTGCGCGTCAGCGCCTGGGTGATCGCCAGGCTCTCGCGGGCGCGGGTGATGCCCACGTACATCAGGCGGCGCTCCTCGACGATGTTGTCTTCCTCGATACTGGTGCGGTGCGGCAGTAGCTCTTCCTCCACGCCCATCATGTAAACGTGCGGGAACTCCAGGCCCTTGGAGGCGTGCAGGGTCATCAGTTGCACCCGGTCCGAGTCGTCCTCCTCGTCCTGCTGTTCGAGCATGTCCATCAGCACCAGCTTGCTGATCACCGCCTCCAGGTCGGAGGCGCCCTCTTCGTCGTCCTCCTGCTTTTCCAGCATGCGCTGAATGTTGCGCACCAGCTGCCACACGTTCTCCATGCGCTTCTCGCCGATGCGCGGGCTGGAGGCGTTCTGCATCACCCAGCTTTCGTAATCCATCTCAGTGATCAGCTCGTTGACCGCCTGCAGGCTGTTGTGGCCGAAGCAGGCGCGGCGCTTTTCGTCCAGCCAGGTCTTGAACGCGCGCAGCTTGTCCGCCGCCTTCCCCGCCATCACCTCGCCCAGCGCGAAGTCGTCGCACACATGGTAGAGGCCCTGGTCCCGCTGGGCGGCCCAGCCGGCCAGTTTTTCCAGGGTGGCGGGGCCGATCTCGCGGCGTGGCGTATTGATCACGCGCAGAAAGGCGTTGTCGTCGTCCGGGTTGACCAGCAGGCGCAGGTAGCACATCAGGTCCTTGATCTCGCCCCGGGAGAAAAAGCCGGTGCCGCCGGACACCTTGTAGGGAATCTGCAGCGCCTGCAGTTTCATCTCCAGGATTCGCGACTGGAAATTGCCCCGGTAGAGCACCGCGAAATCCTTCCAGTGCAGGCCGCGCTGCAGGCGCCGATGGAAAATGTCCCCGGCGATCCAGTCGGTCTCGCCGTCCTCGTCGCGCAGCGCCGCGATGCGGATCGCCTCGCCGTAGCCGTAGTCGGACCACAGGCTTTTCTCGAACACATGGGGGTTGTTGGCGATCACCGTATTGGCGGCTTTCAGAATGCGCCCGGTGGAGCGGTAGTTCTGCTCCAGCTTGACCACTTTCAGGTCCGGCCAGTCTTCCTGCAGCTTGGCCAGGTTCTCCGGCCGCGCGCCGCGCCAGGCGTAGATGGACTGGTCGTCGTCGCCGACCACGGTGAAGCGGCCTTCCGGATGGGTGAGCATGCGCACCAGCTCGTACTGGGCGCCGTTGGTATCCTGGTACTCGTCCACCAGCAGGTACTGAATGCGGTGGCGCCACTTTTCCAGTATGCGCGGCTGGTCCCGGAACAGTTGCGCCGGCATCAGGATCAGGTCGTCGAAGTCCACCGCGTTGCAGGCGCGCAGCATGCGGTTGTAACCCTGATACGCCATGGCGGCGCGCAGGGCGTCGTCACTGTCGGCGTGGCTGACCGCCTCTTCCGGCAGAATCAGCTCGTTCTTCCAGTCGGAGATGCGCTTCTGCACCGCGTCCACCGCCGCCAGATCCTTCTCCGATTCGCCCTGACGCAGGATTTCCTTGAGAATCTCCTTGCTGTCGGTCTGGTCGAGAATGGAAAAGCCGCGCCGCAGGCCGCTGGCCGCCAGCTCCTGTTTGAGAATGCGCAGGCCCAGGTTATGGAAGGTGGAAACGATCAGCCCGCGGGTGGTGCCGCGCTCGGTGAGGCTCTGCACCCGCTCCTTCATTTCCCGCGCCGCCTTGTTGGTGAAGGTCACCGCGGCGATGCGCCCGGACGGCACGCCTTTCTCGGCGATCAGCCAGGCGATTTTGCGGGTGATCACGCTGGTTTTGCCCGAGCCCGCCCCCGCCAGCACCAGCAGGGGGCCGTCGGTGTAAAACACCGCTTCCTGTTGGCTGGGATTGAGAGACGACATCGGCGCTCCGGCGGGGCTTGTGGGCGAAGCGCGTATCATAGCAGCCGGAGCCCATCCTTTAGGAGCCGTGATTGCAGGAAGTGCACTATGAGATTGGACCGCTTTGTCGGGCAGCACAACGCGCAGGGGCGGCGCAGTGTGCGGCTGTTGCTGGCCGCCGGCCGTGTCACCGTGGACGGGCGGGTGATCCGCGACGGTCGCCACGACGTGGGGCCTTTCACGCCGGTGGCACTGGATGGCGAGCCGCTGGACGTGCCGCGCCCGGCGTACTGGATGCTGCACAAACCCCCCGGCTGCGTCAGCGCCACCCGCGACCGTCGCCACCGCACCGTGCTCGACTGGCTTGAGCCCGCCGATGCCGAGGGCCTGCACCTGGCCGGCCGGCTCGATTTCAACAGCACTGGGCTGATGCTGCTCACCAACGACGGGCGCTGGTCGCGGCGCCTCACCGATCCGCGCCACAAGCTGCCCAAGGTCTATTGGGTGCGCACCGAAGAGCCGATCACGGCGGAGTACGTCACGCTGTTCGCGGCGGGGCTCTATTTCCCCTACGAGGGTCGGGTGACCCGCCCGGCGGGGCTGGAAATACTCGCCGAGCGCGAGGCGCGGGTCACGCTTTATGAAGGGCTCTATCACCAGATCAAGCGCCTGTTTGGACACTTCGACAACCGGGTGGTGGCCCTGCACCGGGAACGCATCGGCCCGATACGGCTGGACCCTTCGCTCGCGCCGGGGCAGTATCGCGCCCTCGGCGCCGACGAAATCCGTCTGCCGGGCCCCGCCGAGCCCGACCTTCAGGAGCCCCGCCGACCATGACCTCCACCGTGGCCGTTTTCGCCGATGTGCAGAACCTCTACTACACCGCCCGCCAGGCGCACCAGCGCAACGTCGACTACAACGCCCTCTGGGCCCGTGCCACCGGCGGTCGCCAGGTGGTGGCCGCGCACGCCTACGCGGTGGAGCGCGGCGACGAGAAGCAGCGCCAGTTCCAGAACATCCTGCGCGCCATCGGTTTCAACGTGAAGCTCAAGCCCTTCCTGCAGCGCGCCGACGGCTCCGCCAAGGGCGACTGGGACGTGGGCATCACCATCGATATCATGGAGCAGGCGCCCAGCGTGGACCGGGTGGTGCTGGCCTCCGGCGACGGGGATTTCGCGATCCTCGCCGATCACATCCGCGCCCGGCACGGCTGTCAGGTGGAAGTGTACGGCGTCGCGCCGCTCACCGCGGCGGCGCTGATGCGCGCCGCCGACGACTTCATACCCATCGAAGGAGACCTGCTGCTTGGCTGATTCGCACCGCGGCCCCGCCCGGCTGGATTTCTTCGTCGCCCATGCCACCGGCCTCAGCCGCAAACAGGCCAAGGCCTTGATTCGTGGTGGCGCGGTGACGGTGACCGGCGAAGACGGCACGCCGCGCGCCGGCCTCAAGGCCAACAGCAGCGTGGCGCCCGGCGAATGCGTGCGGCTCGACGGCCAGGCGCTGGCCTTGCCCGGGGAGCGATACCTGATGCTGCATAAACCGGCGGGCCGGGTGTGCGCGCTGGAAGACGCCCTGCCCAGCGTGATCGATCTGATCCCCGCCGATCAGCGCCGTGGCCTGCGCATCGTCGGCCGCCTGGACCGGGACACCACCGGGCTGCTGTTGCTCACCACCGACGGGCAGTGGGCGCACCGCCTGATGTCGCCGCGTCACCACTGCGCCAAACGCTACCGGGTCACCACCGCCGAACCACTGGACGACGGGCAACTGGCGCGGCTGCGCGAAGGGGTGGTGCTGCACGATGACCCGGCGCCCACTCTGCCTGCCGACACGCAAGCGGTGAGCGACACGGAACTGCTTCTGACCATCAGCGAAGGCCGCTACCACCAAGTCAAACGGATGCTGGCGGCGGTGGGCAACCGGGTGATCGCCCTGCACCGCGAAGCGGTGGGCGACATCGAGCTGGACCCGGATCTCCCCGCCGGCGTCTGGCGCCCCCTCACCGACACGGAAATCCAGTCGAGCCCCGCTCCGTAGGTCGGGTTAGCGAAGCGTAACCCGACAAACCCGCCACCTCTCCCTAGCGAAGCTCCGCCCGCAACGCCATCACATCCACGGTCCGTGACCGGTCCAGCGGGTCCACCAGCGTGTGGGCGTCCTGGTACACCCGCGGGGTTTGGTACAGCGCCGCCAGCGCCCGGGCGTGGCTGGGGCAGACGTAACGGTCCGGCATTTCCCGTAGCAGCCAGGCGCGGGCCTTGGGCGCCTGGTCGGAGCCCATCTTCGGAAACAGGTGGTGCTCCACATGGTGGCTGAAGTGGAAATGCAGCGGGTCCAGCCAGCGTAACTGACGCACGCTCATGGAATTGTCCACCGGGTGGTTGTTGTCCATCTGCGGGCGCAGCATATGGTTGGTCAGAATGTAGCCCTGGCCCAGGGCGTTGGCGACCATCAACGGAACCAGCACGGTGAACAGCGCCAGCGGTCCGGACAGCGCCGCCAGAACCAGCCAGGCGGCGCCGCAGAACAGCGCCTGACGAATCGCCCGCGTGCGCTCGAACCCTTTGAATTCCTCGCGGCGCCGGGTCTGCATCCACAGCACCAGCTGGGCGTGGAACATGAACGAATAGAACAGGAAAAAGTAGCTGTACCAGGTGCCGGAACCGGGCGCCAGTTTGGTGAAGTTGGCCAGCTTGGGGTACTTGTCGTAGCGGTGGGCGGTGCCGAACGAGTCCGGGTCCCGGTCGCCCAGGTTGGTGTGCGCATGGTGCGCCACATTGTGCCAGCGGCGCCAGAACTCCGGCGGAATCATCATCGGCCCGAAGCCGATCCAGCCGAACAGGTTCTGCAGGCGCCGGCTCATGCCCAACGCGCCGTGCAGCACCTCGTGGGCGAGCAGTGCCTGGCAGCCCAGGGTGTGGCCCACCAGCAGGGCGACCAGCAGATTGCCCCACCAGGGCAGGCCCAGGGTCAGGATCGCGGCGATGCCGCCGACAATCACCAGAGTCATGGGCGCGAACCAGATCGCGCGCCAGGGGCGGGCCCGGAACGCGGCCGGCCCCAGGTCCTGCTTCATGGCGTTACGGATGGCGCGGGCGTCATCGGCGCCGAAGGTGCGCTGGTAGCCTCGGGTGTCGCTCATGGGGTCCTCCGGAACGGAACGGCAACGGGTGGTTTAACAGGGCTGCCATTCTCCCCGGCGCCGTGGCGGCGGCGAAGGGCCGCGCCGGACAGCGACCTGTCATTTTCGGACAAAGCCGCGAACAGGTGTATTCTGACCGCCATGAGCACTCAGATCGCGGATTTCCCCAGCCTCGCCGGCGACCGCACCCCGATTCCGGTCAACTATGTCCGCAATCTGGTGGAGCTGGTCCATGAGTTCGGTCTCGACACGGACCGGCTGCTGGCCCATGTGGGCCTCACCCAGGCGGAGGTCTACAGCGCCGAGCCGGCACTGCGTTTCGAGCAGTTCCGGCGGGTGATGGCGGGCGCCCGCGATCTCAGCGGCGACCCGGCCATCGGCATGGCGCTGGGCCGTCAGCTCACCGTCACCGCCCATGGGCTGCTCGGTTACGCGGCGATCAGCAGCGCCGACCTGGGCGAGGCCCTGGAACTGCTGGAGCGCTATTTCCGCACCCGCACCCGTCTGTGCCTGCCGCGCCTGAGCCTGGAAGGTCGCTGGGTCCGCTTTTGCCTGGCGGAACCCTATGACCTGGGAGACATTCGCGAGCCCTATCTCGAGGTGGTTACCGCCGCGCTGGTCGGAGGGCTGCGCTATTTGCTCGATGACCGTCTGCAGGACGCCACCCTGGAGTTGCCCTATGCGCCGCCGCCCCACGCGGAACGCTACGCCCAGGTGCTCGGCATGCCGGTGGTGTTCGGCCGCGAAGTGGCCGCCCTGCGGTTCCCGGCGCGGCTGATGAAGGTGGTCTTCCCGCTCTCCGACCCGGCGTCCCGGCGCATGGCCGCGCACAGATGCGAGGAGGAACTGCAGCGCCTGGAGGCCGACCTGGACTGGGCGTCCCGGGTGCGCGCCAGACTAATGCAGGCGGAAGGCGCGCTGCCCAGCCTGGATCAACTGGCGGCCAGCTTCCATCTCACCTCGCGCACCCTGCGGCGCTATCTGGCGGCGGTGGGCGTCAGCTACCGGCATTTGCTTGAGGAAGTGCGCATGGCCCGGGCGGTGCGCTACCTGCAGGCCAACCTGCCGGTGCAGAAAGTCGCCGATCTGCTCGGCTACGCCGACCCCAGCAATTTCACCCGCGCTTTCCGGCGCTGGACCGGGCACCCGCCCAGCTTTTACCAGCGCGGCTGACATATCCGCTTACCCAAAGCGTTACCTCTGGTCGCCCGCCCGCTTGAGCGCCGACCCCGCCGGCGTTAGGGTTTCCCGTCACCGGATAAAGAGAACCCCCCATGAGCGAGAACCGATTCGATGTAAGCGGCAAACGTATTCTGATCACCGGCGCGTCCAGCGGTTTCGGCGCCCACTTCGCGCGGGTGCTGGCGGAACAGGGCGCCGATCTGGTGCTTGCGGCGCGCCGTGTGGATAAGCTGGAACAAACCGCCGAGGCGGTGCGCGCCCTGGGCCGCGACGCCGTGGTGGTGCCCATGGACGTGGCCGACCACGCCAGCGTGGAGGCCGCCTTCGAGCGCATGCCCGCGTTGGACGTGGTGATCAACAACGCCGGCATCACCCGGGAAGGGGCCACCGATACGCTCAGCGAAGAGGACTGGCGCGCGGTGATCGATACCAACCTCAACGGCGTCTGGGCGGTGAGCAAATTCGCCATCCAGCATTGGCGCCGCGAAGGCCGCCCCGGCAACATTATCAACATTGCCTCGATCCTCGGCCTGCGCGTGGGCGCGCTGCTGGCGCCCTACACCGTGGCCAAGGCGGCGGTGGTGCAGTTCACTCAGTCCATCGCTCTGGATTACGCCCGCCACAATATTCGCTGCAACGCCATCTGCCCGGGCTATGTGGAAACCGACATCAACCGGGAATTCTTCCAGGGCCCCCACGGTGAAAAGCTGATCAAGCGCATCCCCTACCGTCGCCTGGGCCAGATCGACGAACTGGTGGGGCCGCTGTTGCTGCTTGCCTCCGACGCCTCCAGCTATATGAGCGGCGCGGCGATCCCGGTGGACGGCGCCCACCTGTGCAACACCCTTTAGGATCTGAGCAGGTTCTGGCGGTAGCTCAGGGCCTCGCGTAAATGCTCCCGGCCCACCGCCTCGCTGTGGGCCAGGTCGGCGATGGTGCGCGCCACCCGCAGGCTGCGGTGGAGCGCCCGGGCGGACAGCTCCAGGCGCTCCATCACGCCGGTGAGCCACGGCTTATGCGGGCCTAGCGACGCCATCAACCGGTCCGCGTCCAGCTCCCTATTCAGGCAGCCCTGGCGGTGCATCTGACGTTCCCGGGCGGCGAGCACCCGTTCCCGGACCACCCGGCTGGGTTCGCCGTCCGCGTTGCCCAGCAGGGTGTCCGGCGACACCGCCGGCACCTCCAGATGCAGGTCGATGCGGTCCAGCAGCGGGCCGGAAAGGCGCCGCTGGTAGCGTTTCGCTTTTTCGCATTCGTAGCCGCAGCCTTTCTCCGGGTCGCCGAGATAGCCGCACGGGCAGGGGTTCATCGCCGCCACCAACTGAAAACGGGCAGGGAACGACACCTGCTGAGCGGCCCGCGCGATGTGCACCTCGCCGGTTTCCAGGGGCTCGCGCAGTACCTCCAGCACCCGGGGTTGGAATTCCGGTAACTCGTCCAGAAACAGCACCCCCTGATGGGCCAGCGAGATTTCGCCGGGCCGCGGCCGTCCGCCGCCCCCCACCAGCGCGGGGGCGGAGGCGGTATGGTGCGGCGCCCGGTAGGGCGGCTGCAGGAAGGTGGGGGCCGGGCGGGCGTTGCGCAGGGAGTGGATCGCCGCCACTTCCAGGGCCTGCGCCCGGTTCAGCGCCGGCAGCAGGCCGGGCAGGCGCGACGCCAGCATGCTTTTGCCGGCACCGGGCGGGCCGCCCATCAGCAGCGAATGGCCGCCCGCCGCGGCGATTTCCAGTACCCGCTTGGCCGCCGGTTGGCCGCGGATCTGCGACAGGCAGGGCGCGTTCCCGGCGTCTTCGGGCGGCGGCGGCGCGGTGTGAAGAGCCAGCCGGGCGTCCCCCTTGAGATGCGCGCACAGTTCGGTGAGGCTGTTCACCGCCAGGGTGTCCGCGCCGGCCAGGGCCGCTTCGTCGCCGTTGCCCGCCGGCACCACCAGGGTGTGCCCGGCGTGGGCCGCCGCCAGGGCGCCGGGCAGTATCGCCGGCACCGGGCTCAGCGCCCCGGATAGGGCCAGCTCGCCGATCCACTCCATGCCGGTCAGATCCACCCGCCCCAGCTGGCCGCTGGCGAGCAGAATGCCCACCGCGATCGGCAAGTCGAAACGGCCACCGTCCTTGGGCAGATCCGCCGGCGCCAGATTGACGGTGATGCGCTGCTGGGGAATACGGAAGCCGCCGTTGATCAGCGCCGAGCGCACCCGGTCCTTGCTCTCGCGGACGGCGGTGTCGGGCAGGCCGACCATGGTGAAGCCGGGCAGGCCCGGGCCTAAATGGATTTCAACGCGCACCGGTATGGCGCGGATTCCCAGGGTGGCGCGGCTGTGAAGCAAAGCGATAGACATGGGCCGAGGTTAACCGGCCGGCGGGGCGGGCGATGTACGCCGGCGCCCTCGATCCGGGTGCGCCGTTGGCTCTATTTAATGTAGGACGCTCAGGAGCGCTCCTCCAGCGCCGCCACTTCCTTCTCCAGCGCCTCCAGGCGGGCGCGGGTGTGCTCCAGCACCTGTTGCTGAATCTCGAATTCCTCGCGGCTGATCAAATCCAGACGGGTCAGGGTTTCATTGAGCACGGCGCGCACGCTGTGCTCCACCTCCTGGCGCAATTGGCCCAGGTCTCCGGGCAGGTGACGGCTGATGTCGCTCATCAGACGGTCGAGAAAGGCTTGGCTTTGCATGGCCACAGGCTCCACTATTTGCCACTCGGGCGGGTCAGGGTGCGATGGTACCACCGCCCTTGGTGTTATGGGGCTCCTCGCGAGCACCGTAACGGCGTGCACCATTTTGGGAAGGGCTCCATTGTGGTGCACTATATTGCCGCAACCAACCCCGGGAGCCCCCGGGGTTGCCGTTCTAACCCTCTGAATATGCGTGACTTTTAAAAACTGGCATGGGTCGTGCAGCTAACGGGCTAGAGCGTTCCGGTCTGAAACCCAACGGACGTCAAACGGACGCGATATAAGCGTTTGAAGGAGATAGCAATGAAACTGGTTACAGCCATCATCAAGCCGTTCAAGTTGGACGACGTGCGCGAAGCACTGTCCGAGATCGGCGTTCAGGGCATCACCGTTACCGAGGTGAAAGGCTTCGGGCGCCAAAAAGGCCACACCGAGCTGTATCGAGGCGCGGAATACGTGGTCGATTTCCTGCCCAAGGTGAAAATCGAAGTGGCGATCGCGGAGGCCAGCCTGGATCAGGTGATCGAGGCGATCACGAAAGCCGCCAATACCGGGAAAATCGGTGACGGCAAAATCTTTGTCACCAGCCTCGAGCAGGCCATCCGTATCCGCACCGGGGAAACCGGCGAGGACGCGATTTAGGTTTAGAAAGCTTAAGTTCAGAAAATGTGTAACACGACCCATGCCAAGGTCTTGAGCACGCTTCCAATTCTCGGAGGGTTGCAACGTGGAAAATCAAATTTTCGAACTTCAGTACGCCATCGACACCTTTTATTTTTTGGTGTGCGGCGCATTGGTAATGTGGATGGCGGCGGGCTTCTCTATGCTCGAAGCCGGCCTGGTGCGTGCCAAAAACACCACCGAAATTCTCACCAAGAATGTCGCTCTGTTCGCTATCGCCTGCATCATGTATCTGATCTGTGGCTACGCGATCATGTATGACGGCACGCTCTTTTTGAACGGCATTGAAACCTTTGATCTGGCCGGGGTGCTGGCGGATTCCGCGGAAGCGGGCTTTGACGGCGGCTCGGTGTATTCCGGCGCGTCCGATTTCTTCTTCCAGGTGGTGTTTGTGGCCACCGCCATGTCGATTGTCTCCGGTGCCGTGGCCGAGCGCATGAAGCTGTGGGCGTTCCTGGCGTTCGCCGTGGTCATGACCGGGGTCATCTATCCGATGGAGGGCTCCTGGACCTGGGGCTCCAACGACGTATTCGGCCTGTACAACCTTGGCGAGCTGGGTTTCTCCGACTTTGCGGGTTCCGGCATCGTGCATATGGCGGGCGCGGCCGCCGCGCTTGCCGGCGTTTTGTTGCTGGGAGCCCGTAAAGGCAAATACGGCCCCAATGGCGAAATCCATGCGATCCCCGGCGCCAACCTGCCGCTGGCGACCCTGGGTACCTTCATCCTGTGGATGGGCTGGTTCGGCTTCAACGGTGGTTCGGTTCTGAAGCTTGGCGATGCCGCCAGTGCGCATTCGGTGGCCATGGTGTTCCTGAACACCAAT
>DASUNW010000010.1:0-2248 GCA_036276955.1 Alcanivorax sp.
TCCAAAGATGTGTTCATGAAAGAGATCGAACCGCTGGCGAGACAGCTCCAGGAGAAATGCAAGGAGCACCGGCTACCAGTTCTTTGCGCCGTCTGTTACGCGAACGACGGAGAGAGAACCACCATACTCAGCATGGCCCACTTTTGTGGGAAGGAGCGCACGCCCAGGGCTTTCCTTTCGGCTAACCACTGTATTGAGAACCCGAACATGGCCGCGCACCTTGAGAGCTTGGCTGCTTTGTTAAAAGAGGAAGAGCAACCCACGGAATAACACCGGCCGCTCCGGCGGCCCATCAACGACAACTGAGGAGCCAACCTCATGGAGAATGAAAAGAGCCTCGCCATCATGCGCGGCAACTCTGTAGCGGCCGACTTCGAGAAGAACGAGTGGGTCTTCCACATGACCGGCGACTACGAGGTAGGTGCGGGGGAGTACGTCATTGCGCCAACCTCGGAGTTCGAGGCCTGGGTGACCAGCACCCAGCCGGTCAACCAGCACCTGCTGGAGGCGCTGAAGGGCCTGCTCGCTTACGCCGAGAGCAACGAGTGCCACCACGAAGAGACCGAACGGCTGGGCGTCATCTGGACGTCGTGCCGGCACTGCGGAGAGAAATGGGCCGACGACAAGGGCGGTTTCCAGCCCTACCAGGAGCCGGCCTGCTTCGGGGCGGCCCGCGACGCCATCGCCCAGACTGAGCCCGCCGGCGCGGTCAAGAAGGTGCGAATGGCGGTCCGGGATGAAGCGTATACCCCCTGTACGTTCAAGCGTCTGCAGGAACTGTTCGATCCCAAGGTCTCCGACCCTCAGCTGGGCAAGCCGTTCCCGGCCCGGGTCACCGGCACCCTCAACGACTACCACGCCCAGCTTGCCGCCGGCGACGTGGTCGAGGAGAAGCCCAAAAGAGAGCGGGTGGTGTTCATGGATGTGGAGGCCAACCTGGTCACCGAGGAAGAACTGGACGCCCAAGCCGCCGGCCCGTCGATCGCGACCCTGGTCGAGGAGGGGCATCTGCCTGCACTTAAGACCACCAAGGACACTCTGATCGCAGGCATGAAGATGTCCAACGCCCTCTTCAACATTGTGCAGCAAGGCCGCATCGACACCGACACGCTTGGCACGCTCGAAGAGTTATACCTGAGCTGGGACGGCGCGGTCCGGGACGCCATGGACAGAGGCGAGACGGGCCCTAACTCCCTGCCCGAGATGTCACGGGACGAGCTCCGGAGCCACATCGTCGAGCTCTACGGCTTCATCCAGCGCACGCTTGTCCTGCTGCCCGAGGTCAAGGCGCACCTGAAGCGCGGCTACATCGCCGAGGACACCTGGACCCTGGTGAACAGCGTCGAGGCCCTGCTGGACGACATCGAGCAGGCGCGCGGCGGGGGTGAATCATGAGCCGGGGCTTCGCGGCCGTCGGCCTGGACAACCCGAAGATCAACGAAAACGTCGCAGCGGCCTTGCGCGCCTGCGGCGTCTACGGCGCCTCGATGCTGGCCACCAGCGGGCACCGCTACCGGAAACACTGCATCGACACCCGGAAGGCGCACCGGCACATGCCGCTGATCCAGGTCGACGACCTGAAGCAGGCGATACCCTACGGGGCGGTGCCGGTAGCGGTCGACCTGATCGACGGCGCGATACCGCTGCCGGAGTACGAGCACCCGCCGTCGGCCTTCTACATCTTCGGTGCCGAAGACGCGACCCTGGGCGACCGGGTCCTCAGCTGGTGCAAGGACGTGATCTACATCCCGTCGAACGGCTGCATGAATCTGGCCGCCACGGTGAACGTGGTGCTCTACGACCGGCTCGCTAAGAGCCAGAAATGGGGACAAGGTGAGTGAGCCGATTCCTAGACCTGTTGGCGATCGTGCCAGGCATCGTTTTGCCGACGGCCGCCGACATAGAAGACGATCCCAATGGTTGGCTGTTCTGTGATGGGCGGGCCGTTTCACGCACCACCTACGCCGCGCTGTTCACGGCGATCGGAACGAAGTACGGCGCCGGTGACGGGTCTACCACGTTTAACCTGCCGGACCTGAGAGGGCGCGTTCCCGCCGGCAGGGATAACATGGGCGGCACCGCCGCCAACAGGCTGACCACCGCCGGTAGCGGGGTCGATGGTGTCGCGCTGGGCGCAGCGGGTGGCTCGGAAACACATGTTCTGACCGGGCTGCAAATGCCTTCGCACTCCCACAGCATAAGGGTCAACGCGAGCGGGACAGGTGGTTCCGCATTCGTTGAGACCAGT
>DASUNW010000011.1:0-11905 GCA_036276955.1 Alcanivorax sp.
GCCCGGATACGTTCTTCCAGATGTACCGCCCAAAATGAACGATCCCGTCCCCTGCCCCTGCGGTTCCGGCCTGGACTACGGTCAGTGTTGCCGACCCTTGCATCAAGGCGCGCCGGCGTCCTCGCCGGAGGCGTTGATGCGTTCCCGCTACAGCGCCTTCGTGCGCGACGACGCGGACTATGTGCGCGCCAGCTGGCACCCGGATACCCGGCCCGCCGAGCTGACGCTGGAAGGCGGCGATCAATGGCTGGGGCTGGAGATCGTCGACGCCGGGCAGGACGGCGACAAGGGGCAGGTGCACTTCCGCGCCACCCACCGGGACGGTGACGGCTTCGCGGTGCTGGAGGAGCGCTCCCGTTTTGTGCGCGAGAAGGGCCACTGGTTCTATCTGGACGGCGAGCACACCGTCACGCCGTTCAAGCCCGGCCGCAACGACCCCTGCCCCTGCGGTAGCGGCCGCAAGTTCAAGAAGTGCTGCGGCTAGCGGATTACAGCCTTTCAGGCCGCGTCAAAATCCACCGGCTCAACGGCGTTCAGATCTATCGACTGCCGGACTTCCCAAAGATCGTAGGCATGCTGCAGCGCCAACCAGCTTTCCGGGGTTCTTCCCAGGGCTTTCGACAACCGCAACGCCATCTCGGGGCTGATGCCACTGGTGCCTTTCAATACCCGGGACAAGGTGGACGGTGACACTGCCAGTTTCACGGCCAACTGCCGGGCGCTGACGCCGAACGGCTCCAGATAGACCTCTTTAATGAACTCACCGGGATGCGGGGGATTGTGCATCGTCATCAGTGATAATCCTCGTAATCAAGCACGTAAGCGTTGCCATCCCTGAACTCAAAGGTAATACGCCAATTGCCGTTTACCCGGACCGACCATCGCCCTTTCTTGTGCCCCTTAAGCGAGTGCAGGTGGAATCCGGGAATATCCATGTCACTAATAACCACCGCGGTATCAAGCGCCGCAAGCTGCATACGCAAACGTTTGGCGTGTGAGGGCTGGATGCCCGCGACACTGCCGATATGAAAGAACCGCTTCAGTCCTTTGTGGCGGAATGACTTAATCATGCGCTCAATATACCGTGGTGCGCATCACGCATCAACCGCCTGCTCTCCTCTACCTCTATCCTTGCGCTTTTCCAACTGGTGGCGGTCCTCGGTGAGGCCGATCTGCCAGTAGCCGCTGGCGTAGAGGCGGCGACGTTCAATCTGGCGTTCCTGGGTGAGGTAGCGCCGCACGGCGCGGACGGCGCCGCTTTCGCCGGCCACCCAGACCGACGGCGAGCCTTCCAGCCAGGGCAGCCCGATCACCGCGTCCACCCACTCCGTGGCGGGTTGTTCCGGGTTAGGGTTCACCCGCCAGATCACTTCCATGCCGGGTGGGAACGGCAGGTCCTGCCGGTCCGCGTCGTCGAGGATATCGAGCACGGCGTAGCCGCGGGCGTTGGCGGGCAGGCGTTCGATGTTGGCGCCAATGGCGGGCAGCGCGGACATGTCGCCGGCGAACAGGAACCAGTCCGCGTCGAAGTCCGCGAACTTGGGGGCGCCCGGCCCGGCGAAGCCGACCCGATCACCGGGGCGGGCGGCGGCGGCCCAGCCGGAGGCGGGGCCGTGGTCGGCGTGCATCATGAAATCCACCACCACTTCGCCGCGTGCGTGGTCGAAGTGGCGCAGGGTGTAGGTGCGCACGATGGGGCGCTCCTCGGGCGGCGTGTCGCCGAAGGGCGGCAGCGGGATCTCCGTTTGCGCCGGGCGGGGAATCAGCAGTTTGAAGTTGGCGCTTTCATGATTCCGAGGGAAGTCGCTGAGACCGCCGCCGCCGAGCACCACCCGTTTCATGTTCGGGGTCAGGTTCTCGGTGCGCAGGACTTCCAGGATACGGGGGCCGGGTCTGGCCATGGGTTACCTCGTCACGGCGCTTGTGGCGCCTGGTCAATTAGTAGACAATATCAACCATAATTTCACTAGTTGATGTTGTCAATCAATATGAAAAATGAAACCGACATCCGCCAGGTGCTCTGGCAACTGGCGTTTCAATTCAAGGTCAGCACCAAGCGCGCGGTGCGCGATTACGATCTGCCGTTGAACGGCATGCACGTTCGCCTGTTGCAGATGATTGACCGTCACCCCGATTGCACGGCTCAGCAGATCGCCGGCGTCACCGGCCGCGATAAGGCGCAGATCACCCGCGTGGTCAAGGAACTGGAGAGCATGGCGCTGATTACGCGCACCCCCGACCCGGAGGACCGCCGCGCCCAGCTCCTGTCTCTTAACGAGAAGGGCCAGGGTCTGATGGCCCGCATCACGGACGCGGAAGACGAAGTGAAAAAAACTCTCTTGAAAGGCATTAACAAGAAAGACCAGAACACCTTTATTGAGATCGGCAACCGAATGTTGGATAACCTCCGCATCTCGAGTAGGTCGGATTAGCCGAAGGCGTAATCCGACACGGCATCAAACGATGTCGGGTTACGGCCTTTGGCCTAACCCGACCTACGGCTGCATTGCCACCATTCAAAAAAAAGGGGCCGTCCTGGCCCCTGGGGTAAGAAAACGAATCAGCGCATCGTTTTCGGTTAATCGTTTGCCTCGGCCGAGGCAATCGGCGTCGCGTCGCCGGGGGCGCCCGCCAGGGCGCGGTAGATGTTGACCATCGCCAGGGTTTCGGCGGTGCGGCTTTCGATCAGGGCGTCGCGGGTGTCGATCAGTTCCTGCTCGGCGGCGAGCACCTCGAAGAAGCCGATAAAGCCTTGCCGGTAGCGAGTGCGGGCGAGCTCAGCGGCTTCGCCGGCGGCGTCGGTGGCGGCGCCCAGACGGTCGCTGCGTTCGCGGCTGCGGGCGTAGCGCACCAGCTGGGTTTCGGTTTCTTCCAGTGCCAGCAATACGGTCTGCTCATAGTTGGCCAGGGCTGCCCGGCTGTCCGCGTCGGCGGCGTCGATGCGGCTGCGCACCCGACCGAAGTCCAGGAAGGTCCAGTCGACACCCAACGTCACCCGGCGGGTTTCCGCGCCGGCGCTGAACAGGTCACCGCTGTCGCTGGCCACCGAGCCGATCAGCGCGTCCAGGCTGAAGCTCGGGAACAGGTCGGCGGTGGCCACGCCGATGCGGGCGCTGGCCGCGGCCAGGCGCCGTTCGGCGGCGCGGATGTCCGGCCGGCGGCGCAGCACCTCGCCGGGGCTGCCCACCGGAATCACCGGCAGGCTTTCCGGCAGCGGCGCCGGCGGTGCCAGTTCGTCCACCAGGGCCGCCGGGTTCTGCCCAGTGAGCACGGCGATGCGGAACATGCGCGCCCGCACCGCCGCCTGCAGATCGGGGATCACCGCGCGGGTGACTTCCAGTTGCGCTACGGCGCGCACCTGATCGAAAGCGGTGCCGCGCCCGGCATCCACCCGTGAACGCACGATCGCCAGGGACTGGCGCTGGTTGTCCACGTTGCTGCGCGCCACCAGCAGTTGCTGCTGCAGGCCGCGCAGCTCGAAGTAGCTGGTGGCCAGCTGGCCGACCAGCGCCACCTGCAGCGCGGCCAGGTCGGCGCCGGCGGCACCCAGCTCGGCGCGCCGTGCTTCGCTGGCGCGGCGCAGGCGGCCGAACAGATCCAGTTCCCAACTGAGACCGACGCCGGCCTGATACAGCTCGACGCGGTCCTCACCGGCGCCCGGCGGCGTGCGTTCCACATCGGCCAGATGCTGCTCGGCGGCGGACGCGGAAGCGCCCACGCTCGGCAGTTGCTCGGCACGGCTGCCGCGCAGCAACGCTTCGGCACGCTGGTAGCGGGCCAGCGCCGCGCGCAGGTCGCGATTGGCGTCCAGGGTCTGTTGGATCAGACCGGCCAGCATCGGGTCTTCGAAGCCGGCCCAGAAGCGCTGCTCGTCGGCGCTGACGGACTGTACCGCCGACGCCTCCAGAAAGCGCTCCGGGGCGTCCGGTTCCACCGGTTGATAGTCCGGCCCGACGGCGCAGCCGGAAAGCCACGCCAGAGCGGTCACCAGGACAATTGATTTATGCATGGCTTTCTCCAGAAATGCGGTCATCCTTCGCCTCCCCGTCCAGGGTTGAGCCATGGTGACTCACCGGCCGGCCGCCGCCGGCCAGCTTGCGCAGGGCGACGTAGAACACCGGGGTCAGGAACAGACCGAACAGGGTGACGCCGATCATGCCGGCGAACACCGCCGTGCCCAGCGCCTGGCGCACTTCAGCGCCGGCGCCGCTGCCCAGCACCAGGGGAACCACGGCGGCGGTAAAGGTAATCGAGGTCATGATGATCGGACGCAACCGCAGGCGGCAGGCTTCCAGCGCTGCTTCCACGGTGCCCCTGCCCTGCAACTCCAATTCGCGGGCGAACTCGACGATCAGAATGGCGTTCTTGCACGCCAGCCCGATCAGCACCACCAGCCCCACCTGCACGAAGATGTTGTTGTCGCCGCCGGCGAACCACACGCCGATTAAGGCCGAGAGCATGCACATGGGCACGATCAGGATCACCGCCAGCGGCAGGGTCCAGCTTTCGTACAGCGCCGCCAGCACCAGGAACACCAGCAGAATGGAGAGCGGGAACACCACCAACGCCGCGTTGCCCTGGGTGGCCTGCTGATAACTCAGGTCGGTCCATTCGAATTCCATGCCCGGCGGCAGTACTTCCTCGCCGAGCGCGGTGAGGCTGGCCATGGCCTGGGCGGAGGAAATCACCGCCGGGTCGGTTTCGCCGGCCAGGTCCGCCGCCGGGTAACCGTTGTAGCGCAGCACCGGGTCGGGCCCGAAGGTTTGCGTGAGAGTGACCATCGAACCGATCGGCACCATGTCGCCTTGATCGTTGCGGGTGCGCAGACGGGCAATGTCCTCCACGCTGTCGCGGAACGGCGCGTCGGCCTGGGCGATCACCTGCCAGGTTCGTCCGAAACGGTTGAAGTCGTTGACGTAGGTGGAACCCAGATAAGTTTGCAGGGTACCGAAAACGTCGCTTACGGAAACACCCTGGGCCTTGGCTTTGAGGCGGTCCACCTCGGCATCAAGTTGCGGCACGTTGGCCTGATAGCTGCTGATCGGGAAACTCATGCCCGGGGTTTGCGCCACCGCGGCCTGGAAATTATTGACCGCGTCCTGCAGCGCGCCGTAGCCCAGATTGCCCCGGTCCTCGATAAACAACTGGTAACCGGAGCCGTTGCCGAGACCGAGAATCGGCGGCGGCATAAAGGAGAACGCCAGGCCTTCCTTCAACGCGCTGATCTTCCGGTTGATCTCCGCGTTGATTTCCGAGGCGCTGCGTTCGCGCTGATCAAACGGCTTGAGCGGAAAGAAAACCACCCCGGTGTTGGAAGTATTGGTGAACTGCAACGCATTGAGGCCCGGGAACGCAATGGCGTGGGCCACGCCTTCGGTGTTCATTGCGATGTCCACCACGTCGTTGAGCAGTTCATCGGTGCGCTGCAGCGATGCGCCCTCCGGCAGCTTCACCCCGGCCATCAGATAGAGTTTGTCCTGAACCGGAATAAAGCCCGGCGGCACCACCTTGAACATGGAGCCGGTGGCGGTGAGCAGCAGGATATAGACCACGAACACCGCGCCACGCTTACCCAGCGCCCGCGACACCGCGCCCTGATACTTATTCGAGCTGCTGTTGAAGAAGCGGTTGAAGGGCCGGAACAGCCAGCCAAACAGCGCGTCGATGATACGGGTAAGCCGGTCCTTGGGCGCGTCATGGGGCTTGAGCAGCATCGCCGCCAGCGCCGGCGACAGCGTCAGGGAGTTAACGGTGGAGATCACCGTGGAGATGGCGATGGTCACCGCGAACTGCCGGTAAAACTGACCGGTGACGCCGTCCAGGAACGCCATCGGCACGAACACCGCGCACAGCACCAGGCCGATGGCGACAATCGGGCCGGACACTTCCTTCATGGCCTGGTGGGCGGCGGCCAGGGGCGTCAGCCCCTCTTCAATATTCCGCTCCACGTTTTCCACCACCACGATGGCGTCGTCCACCACGATGCCGATGGCCAGCACCAGACCGAACAGCGTCAGGGTATTGATCGAGTAGCCGAGCAAGTACAACGCGCCGAAGGTGCCCACCACCGACACCGGCACCGCCAGCAACGGAATGATGGAAGCGCGCCAGGTCTGCAGGAACAGGGTCACCACCAGTACCACCAGCAGCACCGCTTCCAGCAGGGTCTTGATCACCGACTTGATGGAATCGCTGACGAAAATCGTCGTGTCGTAGACCGCCTCGTATTCCACCCCTTCCGGGAAGCGCGGCGCCAGCTCATCCATGATGCCAATGATTTGCTCGCGGATTTCCAGGGCGTTGGCGCCGGGGGCCTGGAAGATGCCGATCGCCACCGCGTCCTTGCCGTCCAGCTGCGCGCGCAAGGTGTAGTCCCCGGCGCCCAATTCCACACGGGCCACATCGGAGAGCCGCACGATTTCACCATCAGCGCCGGTTTTCAATACGATGTCGCCGAACTCCTGCTCGGTGCGCAACCGGCCGCGGGCGTTGATCAGGGTGAGGAAATCACTGTCGGGCATCGGCTCGGCGCCCAACTGACCGGCGGAGACCTGCACGTTCTGTTCGCGCATGGCGCCCACCACGTCGCTGGCGGTGAGCCCGCGCGAGGCAACCTTGGCCGGATCCAGCCAGGCGCGCATGGCGTAATCGCCACCGCCGAATATCTGCGCGTCGCCGACACCCTGGACCCGCGCCAGGCGGTCCTTCACATGCAACCGGGCGTAGTTGCGCAGATACAGGGTGTCGTAACGACCGTCCGGCGACGTCAGGTGCACCACCATCAGGAAAGTGGGCGACTGCTTCTGGGTGGTCACGCCCTGGCGGCGTACCGCTTCCGGCAGCCGCGCCAACGCCTGGCTGACCCGGTTCTGCACACGCACCGTGGCGTCTTCCGCGTCGGTGCCGGGGCGGAAGGTGATGGTCATCTGCAGCACACCGTCGGAGCCGGCCACGGACTTGAAGTACATCATGTCTTCCACGCCGTTGATGGATTCCTCCAGCGGCGTGGCGACGGTTTCGGCGATTTCCTTGGGGTTGGCGCCAGGGTAAACCGTGCGCACCACCACCGAAGGCGGCACCACTTCCGGATATTCACTTACCGGCAGGTTGGGAATGGCGATCAACCCGACCGCGAAAATTATGATCGACACCACCGCCGCGAAGATCGGTCGGTCGACGAAAAAGCGTGAAAAGTTCATGGCAATAGCTCCCACGCGGCGGGCGCGAACCCGCCGGATGCAGTCGTTCCCCGGATTAACGTTTTAAGGTTGTGAAGCGGCGACGGCTTTGTTGTCGAGCGCCGGCGCGTCGCGCATGGCGACGTCGCGGGGCGCCACTTGCATCCCGGTTCCGAATATTTTTTGCAGGCCGTTGACGATCACCCGGTCGCCGCTTTCCAGCCCCGCTTCAATCACCAGAAGCTGGCCCACCTGGTGGCCGGTAACCACCTGGCGCCGGCCCACCTTGTTGTCGCCGTCGATCACATAGACGTAACGACGGTCCTGATCGGTGAGCACCGCTTTGCGGTTCACCAGCAGGGCGCTGTCGAGTTCGGCCACCGGCATTTCCACCCGTGCGAACTGGCCGGGTTTAAAAGCGCCATCCGGGTTCTGCAGCACGGCGCGGTACTGCAAGGTGCCGGTGTTCGGATTCAGCCGGTTGTCGATGAAGTCCAGCGCGCCCTGGTGTGGAAAACCGTCCTCGCCCACCAGGCCGATACGTACCGGCCGGGTCTTTCCCGGCTCCAGCGGCTGGGCACTCTCCACGGCGGTGCTCTCGTTGCTGTCGAAGTACACATACAGCGGGTCCACCGAGACCAGGGTGGTCAACAGGGTCTGGTCGGCGCTGGCCAGGTTGCCCTTGGTCACCAGGGCGCGTCCGGCGCGACCGTCCACCGGGGCGGTGACGCGTGTGTATTGCAGGTTGAGCTCGGCGCTTTGCAGTGCCGCCTGAGCCTGCTGCACACCGGCACGGGCGTTCAGCAAGGCAGCCCGGCGCTGGTCGTATTCCTCCTGCGAGATAGCGCGGCTCTCCAGCAAACGCTGGGCGCGGCCGGCTTCGCCTTCGGCCAGCTGCAGTTGGCTGCGGGCCTGCTCCAGTTCGGCTCGCGCCGCCCGGGCACGGGCCTGATAGGGACGCGGGTCGATTTGGAACAGCAGGTCACCGGCTTTCACCAGTCCGCCTTCCTCGAACACCACCGCGTCGATATAGCCGCTGACCCGCGGGCGTAGCGCCACGGTTTGCGGCGCTTGCAAGCGTCCGGTGAAGGTTTCACGAAGCGTGACCGGCTCGGCCAGCACACGCGCCACGTCGACCTCCGGCGGCTCGCCGGCGTGCTGCGCTTCACTGCGCGCGTCGCAGCCCGCCAGGAACAGCATGGCCAACAACAGGGGCGTCAGCCCCCAGAACAAGCCCGCTTCGTTGGCGGACTCACCGGTGAAAATATCCATGTTGTTTCTCTCCACATGTAATAACGGCCACATTGAATAACGGCCCGCCTCGCGGCCTGGCCTTGCTCTCGGGTCGTTAACGTCTGATCAATAGGCTCTAATCGAAGAAGCCGGTCCGAACTCGACAGGACGGTAATTCCTCAAGTTAGATTCAGGTCAATTGGAAAATGAACGTTGTCGTCGAGGACGGCGATGGGGCGTACTTTGGGGAGGCGGCGCTGAACGGCGGTAGCGCATTTCTGCGCGGTGCTTGCCCGATTCTGTTAAGCGGGAAAAGGTTCACAAAAGCTTTATATAGTTATTCCCACCAAGGGTTGCGCGATCCTGCAGGGTGCTTGCCCAAAACTGCAGTGCCGGTTGCTTGGCGCTTCCCGATACCGCCGCCGCGCGTATACTGCGCGGATAGTCAATCCGGGAGGGTAGAGATGTGAAGGTCAGCACTTCGATCACCAGAATGGAGAATGAGGCCGCCGAGGAACTGCGCCTTCTCGGCGAGATTCTGTCTCGCAAGATTCTGCCCTGGGCCCCGCTGGATGGTTTGCAGCCTACCCCCATCGACGGCCTGGAATTGATTCGCTCGGACACCCCCACTACCTGCGTGTCATCGGTCTACGAGCCGTCGCTGTGTTTGATCGCCCAGGGCGGCAAGACGGTGTGGCTGGGCGACAAGGAAATTGTCTACGGCCCGCTCAGTTGTCTGGTGTCCTCGGTGCATCTGCCGGTGCTGGGCCAGGTCACCCAGGCGAGCCCGGACAAACCCTACCTGGGTGTCAAGCTGTCGGTGGATCCCCAGGAAGTCACCGATCTGATTCTTGAACTGGGCGATGATCTGGTCGAGCCGGAAGAAGAGTGCCCGGATATTTCCTGCGGTCTGTGCCGCACCCAGGCCGAAAAGGGCATGGTGGAGGCGGTGACCCGTCTGGTGTCGCTGCTGGACAGCCCGATGGACGCGCGCATCCTGGCGCCGCTGGCACGCCGCGAGATTCTCTACCGGGCGTTGATCGGCGAGACCGGGCCGCGCATGCGCAAGTTCGCGTCGGCGGACAGCCAGGCGCACCGCATCTCCAAAGTGATCGCGGTGCTCAAGGACCGCTTCACCGAACCGTTGCGCATTCGCGAACTGGCGGATCAGGCGAACATGAGCGAGTCATCCCTATTCCACAGCTTCAAGCAGGTGACGCGCATGTCGCCGCTGCAGTTTCAGAAAAAACTGCGTCTGCACGAGGCCCGGCGTTTGATGCTCAGCGAAGGCCTGGAAGCGGCGACCGCGAGTTTTCGGGTGGGTTACGAAAGCCCGTCCCACTTCAGCCGTGAATACAGCCGCATGTTCGGGGCGCCGCCGCGGGCGGATGTGATCAAGCTGCGCGGCGACCAGCCGCATCCGGTGCGCGTCTAACCAGGGCCGGCCTTAAAGACGGTCGCGAAGCAGCGACACCATGGCGAACCCCAGGCCGGTCATCGCCAGAGAGCCGGCCACGTGCACCGCGATGCCGGCCAGCGCCACCCCCCAACGGCCGCCCTGCAGGTGCTCGAACATCTCCGCCGAGAACGTCGAGAAGGTGGTCAGAGCGCCGAGAAAACCGGTCACCAGAAACAGCCGCCACTCCGGCGCCAGCGCCGGCAGCCAGGCGAACACTCCCAACGCCAGGCCGATCAGCCAGCCACCCAGCAAATTCGCCGTCAAGGTGCCCAGCGGCAAGGCCGGGAACAGGGCGTTCAGCCAAAGGCCCAGCAGCCAGCGGGCATTGGCGCCCAGGGCGGCACCGGCACTGATCGCCAGTACGTATAACCACATGCGTTCGTTTCCCCAGCGGATCGGAAGGTCCACTAGCATGCCATTCCCACCATAACAACACTATGGCAACGGCCCCCAACAGGGGTATCGTGGTAAAAAACAATCCGCCGGTGGACGACTATGGACCGGATCAGCAGTGAGGACCTCAGGGACTTTCTCACCGTCGCAGAGGAAGGTGATTTCGCCCGCGCCGCCCAACGCCTGGACCGCCATCCGATGCTGTTGAAGGAGAGCGTGCGGGAACTGGAGCGCGACATCGGCGCGCCCTTGCTCATCGTTAACCCCACGGCGGTGACCCTGACCGGCGCCGGCGATGCGCTGGTGGTCAGCGCGCGGGCCCTGCTCGCCAGCCAGGAGGCCAGCCGCGCGTCGCGCCCGCGCCTTCCCGCCAACGGCCAGCTGCGCATCGGCGTGCCGGCCGCGCCGCTGCACCCGTTGGTTCCCCGCATTTTGAAAGCCTTCCGCACGCTGTTTCCGCGCGTCGCCCTGAACATTCGCGAAGCCACCGACGCCGCCCAACTGCGCGAGCTGGAAAGCGGCCTGCTGGATATCGGCTTCGTGCATAGCGCCGACGGCCCCACGGCCCTGCCGTGGGAATCGCTCACGGAGGAGGCACTGTGCGTGATACTGCCGCCCCGGCATCCTTTGCTCAGCCTGCGCACCGTGGCGCTGGAACTGCTCGCCGCGGAGGCTTTCATCCTGCCGCCGGCGAGCCTGGCCGACGGCTTCGTGGGCCGCATCACGCGGTTGTGCGCCGAGGCGGACTTCCGGCCCCGGGTCAGCCATCAGGCGCACCAGCTGTCCACCGTCGCCGGCCTGGTGGCGGCCGGCCTGGGCGTGGCGATCGTGCCCTGCGACCCGGACATGGACGATCATCATGGGGCACTGCTGCGCCCGCTGACGGTACGCGGCCGTCCCGCCGGCGCCACCCTGCCGCTGTTACTGGCGCGCGGCAAAGGCCCGCCGGGCGTGGCGCTCGGCCACTTTCTGGACACCGCGCGGCGGCTCGCCGGACCCCCGCCGACACCGGGCTGAGCGTGGCACGGTCCTTGTATCCCTTCGGGCCACGCCTGCACAGACGCCGGCCCGGTCGTATAGACTAGGGCCTGTTCACACTACTTGCTTGAATAGCGTCCCGAAAACCGGCAATCAGGAGTTCCCATGGCGGAAACACGCGTTACAGTCATTCCCGGCGACGGCATCGGCCCGGATATCATGAGCGCCACCATCCGTGTGCTCGACGCGCTCGACTGCGGCCTGACTTACGACTACGCGATCGCCGGCCAGACCGCCCTGGACAAGAGCGAGGACCTGGTGCCCCGGGAAACCCTCGACCTGATTGAAAAGAACCCGGTGGCCCTGAAAGGCCCGATCACCACGCCGGTAGGCAAGGGCTTCCGCTCGGTGAACGTGACCCTGCGCAAGCACTTCGACCTGTTCGCCAATCTGCGCCCGGCGCTGTCGATCCCCGGGGTGCGCTCGCGCTACGACAACGTGGACATCGTCACCATCCGCGAAAACATCGAGGGCATCTATTCCGGCGAAGGGCAGATGGTCAGCGACGACGGCGAGCGCGCGGAGCTGCGCAGCGTGATCACCCGCAAGGAATCCAAACGGCTGATGCGCTTCGCCTATGAAGCGGCCCGCCGGCTTAACCGGC
>DASUNW010000012.1:0-2129 GCA_036276955.1 Alcanivorax sp.
AGATCACTTTTGAACTGCTGCCGCGCGCCTTCACCCGCTCGCGCCGCACCGGCGTGCTGATCGACCTGGAACGCCGCCGCATCATGGTGGACAGCCCGTCGGACAGCCGCGCCGAGCAAATCGTCGCCGCCCTGCGCAAGGGCGTGGATTCGCTGCCCGTGACCCGGCCCACTGCGGCCAGCGCCACCACCGCCGCCTTCGGCGAATGGCTGCGCGATCCGGCGTCGCTGCCGGAAGGCTTCACCATCGGCGACCGTTGCGAGTTCAAGGACGGCGACGGCGCCAGCGTGCGCATCACCGCCCTGGACCTGAGCCGCGAGGAAATCCTCGCCCACCTGGAACAGCTGGCCGCGGTGAAGGTGAACCTGTGCTGGAACGACGAAATGGAATTCGACCTGCAGCAGGACCTGGCCATCAAACGGCTCAAGCCGCTGGACCTGATCCAGGAGAACATCGACAACATCAACGCCGAGGACGCGCTGGAAGAACTGATGGCCCGCCTCAGCCTGCAGGGCGCCACCCTGCGCGCCGCCCTGGACAGCCTGTACGACTACTTCGAAGTGAAAGCCGAGAGCATCGGCGCCGCCTGATTCTCGACGCAAACCACCATGGCGCCCGGCTTCCCCGCCGGGCTATGTTGGGCCCTCCAACAACAACATTCAGGGCCCGACATGATCGAGCAGACCATCGAACGCTGGCACCGGCTGGTGGACGCCAAGGACGCCGAGGCGCTCAACGATATCCTCGCCGACAACGTGGTGTTCCACTCGCCGGTGGTGCACACCCCGCAGGAAGGCAAGGCGATCACCAAACTCTATCTCACCGCCGCCCTGCACACGCTCAACAATGAGCATTTTCGCTACGAGCGGGAAATCCTCGACGGTCGCAACGCGGTGCTGGAATTCACCACCGTGCTGGACGGCATCCAGTTCAACGGCATCGACATGATTCACTGCGACGAAGACGGCCGCATCGACGACTTCAAAGTGATGGTGCGGCCGCTGAAAGCGGTCAACAAGATCCACGAAATGATGGGCGCCATGCTCAAGAAGCTGGGCTAGTCGCGGGCGTTACCCTTGCTCGAGCTGCCAGCGCACGCCGGCCAGTTCAAAGCCGCCCCGATCCACCGCCAGCCCCTCGGCTCCGGCCCGCGACAGCAGAAGGTCCGGGTCGGCGCTAAGCAGTGACAGCGCACTCAGACATTCCTTCCGACCGGGCTGGAACCGCAGCGCCACGCCGCCGGCATCAGCGCGGTGAGCGTCCGCCACCGTTATACCGAGCAGGCTTCCCCAGTGGGCGGCCAGATCGCCGGGCGTGGGGCTGTCCAGGATGACGGCGTCCAGACGGCAGGTCGGATCCGCTTGTGGCGCCGCCTGCCAGTCCGGCCCGGCCGGCCAGTAGGGTCCGTCCAGGGCCGCCCCGCCGTCGGTGCGGTTGAACTCGATCATCGCCGCCCGGCAGGCTTTGGGGTGCAACTGCACGCCCAGGTAGGCGTCCACCCGCATGCGGTTCACCACCGGCACGCCCAGCGTTTCAGCATCCTTGGCGCGCCGCTCCGGATCTTCGCAGTCGAAGATCGTCATATAGCCGCCCTGGCCGCCGCTGCGTTCCAGGAAGCGGCCGGCGGCGGTGCCGTCCTCGATCGGCGCGACGATTTCGATAAAGCGGTCACCGAGCCGGAAGATCACGTTCTCCAGACCGTAGCGGGCCAGGTGCGGATCCCGGTGGCAGGGCGCCGCGCCGAGCACGGCGGCGAGCGCCCGCTCCGGCGCTGCCAGCGCCGGCGCCACCAGGCACACCTGTCGCAGCCTCGGGCTCGCCATCAATCGAACAGGATCACCTGACGGATGGCGTCGCCGTCGGCCAGCCGGTCGAAGCCTTCGTTAATGTCTTCCAGCTTCATGCGGTGGGTGAGCAGCTTGTCCACCGGCAGGCGGTCGGCCTGGTACAGCGCGATGTATTCGGGGATATCCAGCGCCGGCACATGACCGCCCAGATAAGAGCCCAGGAAGCGGCGCTCCTCGGCGACCATCTGCACCGGGCTCACCGCCAGCCGGGTGTCCGGGTGGGGCAGGCCGGCGGTGACCGTGCTGCCACCCTTGCCGGTGGCGGCGAAGGCGAATTCCAGC
>DASUNW010000013.1:0-13795 GCA_036276955.1 Alcanivorax sp.
GCCGCCCACCATCACCATCGCCTCGCGGGTGATGCCGGGCAGGCGCCGCAGCGGAATCTCCCGATACAGGAACACCTCGGCGAACAGCACATAGAGCGCGGTCACCGCCGCCGCTTCGCTGACCACCAGGAAGCCGGAGAAAATACCGCCCAGCACCACGAACGGCAGCGGCAGCTCCCAGCGCGCCTCCCAGAGGGCGTCGATCAGCTCGCGGGTGCGGAACGCCTGACGCGGCACCGGCGCTTCGCGGTTGGCCCACAGGCAATAGAAATACAGCAGCACCACCATTAACAGCGCCGGGCCTATGCCGGCCAGGTACAGGTCGACGATTTCCACCGGCGGCATCGCCAGTTGCTGCGACAACTGCTGGGCGATAATGCCGTAAATCAGCAGCGGCACCGAGGGCACCAGCAGCAGGCCCAGGCTGCCCGACGACGTCACCAGCCCGAGGCTGAAGCGGCGCGGGTAACCGGCTTTCACCAGCGCCGGCAGCAGCAACGCGCCCAGCGCCACGATGGTGACCCCGGAGCCGCCGGTGAGCGCGGTAAAAAAAGCGCAGGCGATCAACGCGACGAACGCCATGCCGCCGGGCATCCAGCCGAACGCCGCCTGACTGAGACGCACCAGCCGGTCGGCGGTGCGCGACTCACTGAGCAAAAAGCCGGCGAAGGTGAACAACGGCAGCGCCATCAGCACCACCGAATCGGACAACTGGTAGATATCGATGTGCAGCACCGCCAGCGGCGAGCCCTGGGTGTAAAACCCCAGGGCGGCGGCGCCCAGCAACACCGCGAACAGCGGCGCGCCGAGCAGCGCCAGCAACAGCAGAACCAGCACCGCGATCCAGATCATGCCACCGGCTCCCGCATGCTCGGGCGCCGTCCGCGCAGCCCCAGGCCGAACAGCACCAGGTAGCGCAGCGCCATCACCGTGAAGCCGACCGGAATCACTGTTTGCAGCAGCCAGCTGGGCACCCCGGCGAAGGCGGTGGCACCGAACTGATACTCCTCGACCACGAAGTGAACGCTGTACCAGGCGGTGAGCATGCAAATGCCGGCGGTGAACAAATCCACCACCCCGGTGACCCAGGGCAGCCAACGCTCGGGCAGGACGTTGGCGGCCAGATCAATGCGGATGTGCTCGTCCTTGCGCGAGGCGATCATCGCGCCCAGCAGGCCGATCCACAGCACCGCGTTGCGCAGCAGCGGCTCCGCCCATATCAGGCTTTCACCGGCGAAGTTGCGCAGGCCGATCTGGGCCACCGCCAGCACCACCATGCCCAACAGCACGGTGACGATCAGACCGTCCTCGAAGCGGTGCAGCCAGAACAGCAGACGGCGCATCTCTCTAGGGGCTCTTTTCGCGGTGGGCGTCAAGGATACGGTGCAGCCGCTCGAGCATGTCGCGGCTCAGCTCGCCCTCTTCCACCAGGGCGTTGGTGGCCTTGTCGGCGTAGCGTTTCCACTCGGCGCGTTGCTCGGCGCTGGGGGTAACCAGCTTCAGGCCCTGGTTACGCACCGCCTGGAAAGCCTCCTTGTTCTGCTCGCGGCTGTCCCGGTCGATCTTGTCGAAGGCGCTCTCGAGCACGCGCCGCACCACCGCCTGGTCCGCCTCGGCGAGGCGGTCGAAATGGCGCTTGTGGATCGCCAGCAGGCCGTAGGTGTAGAGCAGCGGCAAATCAGTGATGTAGTCCACCCGCGAATACCACTGCAGGGTGAGCGCGGCCACCGGCGGCGCCGCGAAGGCGTTGACCGCGCCGGTCTGCAGCGAGGTCAGCACCGAACCGATATTCAGCACGATCGGTGACAACCCCAGGGTGTCGGCGGCGTTGGCGGAGGCGCTGTCGCCGGAGGGCAGCCACAGCTTCTGCTCGCGCAGATCGTCCAGGCTGCGCACCGGGTTGGCGGACATGATGTAGGCGAAGCCGCCGTCCACCAGCCCGAAGCTGACCCAGCCATTCTTTTCCAGGCCCTTCTGAATCAGCGGGTCCAGCTCGGCGCGGGCGGCGTCCACCTCGGCGTAGTTGTTGAAGGTGAGCGGCACGTTGAGAATCTGGCTGTCCGGGTAGGCGTTGGCGAACGCCCCGCCCTGGGCCATCTGACCGTGCAGCTGGCCAATGCGGATCTTGCGTTGCACCGCCCGGTCGTCCCCCATCACGCCACCGGGGTAAATCTTCAGGCTGACCCGGCCTTCGGTTTCCTGCTCGATGGTGTCGCCCGCCTGCTTCAGCGCCTTCACCACCGCCGTACCGTCCGGGTACAGCGTGGAAATCTTCAGGGTGGTGGCGATGGCCAGCATCGGCATCAGGGCCAGCAAGGCCACGGCGGTTCTCAACATCATTCTCTCCTAAAAATCACAACTAGGCGCCGGGGTTTTCCGAACGTCTTTGTCGGGTTAGGCCAAAGGCCGTAACCCGACACCACACCGTTAAAAATAATCGTCCGCGCTGTCCAGCAGCTGCCGCGCTTGCCGCTTGGCGTAGGTGTTCTGCAGCGTCAGGTCCGGCGCGTCCGGTTCCGCCTCAAGCACCTTGCGCAGCTGCGCGTCGTGCAGCTCGCGGTCGAACACCAGGCGCGCGTAATGTTCGGCGAACAACACCCGCGCCAGCAGGTTGTCGCCCTCGGACAGCGCCACCGCCTGCTCGAAATGGTCCCGCGCCTGCTCCGGGCGGCCGCCCAGACTGGCCGGCAGAATACTGTTGAGCACGCCCAGGTACATGTGCGCCTGACCGTAACGGTAGTCTTCGTCCAGCGCCACCACCCGTTCCATCAGCAGCCGCACCCGGGAGAGCTCGGCCACCGCGTTCCAGTCGTCGGTGTGGGTCTGGATGTAGCCGGCCCAGGCGCTGCCCAATGAAAACAGCACCGGCACGTCGTCCTGGCCGGCCTCGTCGAGCAGCGCCTCGAACGCCGGCACGTCGATCTCGCGCAGGTCGCAGTAGTCGCCGTCGTGGGCGCAGGCGCCGCGCAGGGCGTACTCGAGCGCCTTTTCGTTGAGGCGCGCGGCACGCGCCTCCTCCTCCACGAAGACCCCGGCGTAGGCGCCGTACAGATCGGCACCGGTCATCAGCAGGCCGCTGCGCTCCGGCCAGTTAACGATCAACCCGTCCACCATCAGCAGATAGGACGGCAACCCCGCCTCCACGGTGGCCAGATCGTTATTCTGCATCACCGCCCGGCCCAGACTTTCGTCCAGCCGCGCCACGCCGCAGCCGCTCAGAAGCGCCAGTATCAGCATGACGCCCAATATTCCGTGCATTCTCTGCTCCATCCAAACCCCGGAGATTTACACGCCTTTGTAGTGGCGGGCGCGGCGGTAGAGGCCGATGCCCGCGCCCAGCGCCGCGCCGGTGATCAGCCCCGACAAATGCGCCGCGTTGGCGACGATGTCCGCCAAGCCCACGTAGCAGATCACCAGCCAAACCAGCATCAATATCACAATCTCCCGGCGCAGCTGATACCCGGCCGCCGGGTTGGTCTTGCCGTACAGCCATAGATAGCCGAGCAAACCGTACACCACGCCGGACAGGCCGCCGAACCGCGGCCCCGTGTCCATGAACTGCACCAGGTTGGAGATCGCCGCCACCAGCAGCGTGATCCATATCAACTGGAAGCTGGACTGGAAGCGCTCGATCAAACGGCCCAGATCACTCCACCACAGCAGGTTGAAGATTATGTGAAGTACCGAGAAATGCAGCAGCATCGGGCTGAACAACCGCCACGGCTGGGCCGCCAGGCCGTCCAGACTGTCCGGGAACATCAGCGCGTAATAGATATCCGGGCCGATCACATAGGGCGAGGCATAGATCAGCGCGGTCACCACCAACACCGTGCGGGTCACCGGCCCCATGCTGGAAAACCAACCGCCGGAAAAAATCTGCTGGCGCGGCAGGCCGGTGACCGGCTCGCTGGCCTGCCAGGCGTTGTCCTGCCACTGGCGGGCGCCCGGGTCGCGCAGGAACGCCTCGGTGACCTTGCGGGCCTCATCGTGGCGCGCCGGGTCTTCCAGGAACAGCACGAACTCACCGTCGCGGGCTTCCTCACGGGTGCGGATGCCCTCCCGGCCCAGCACATGGGCCAGCTGCCGGGCCACCTTCTCGTTGTTCATGCGCACCAGTTCAAACATTCCAATCCTCTTTGTCGGCCAGAACCTCCACCGCGTCCCAGAAACAGTCCCAGTGCCCGCCGCAGCTTAGCAGCACTTCCTGAAACGTCCCCACCAGGCCGTAATAGTCATGGACCCCGTTCAAGCGCGCGTTGTTCAACGGGCCCTCGAAAAAGCCGGCGTAGGCACGCAGGCCCGGCACTTGCTCGGTACGGGCCCGGTAGTTGTCCCGCAGCGCCTCGATCAGAGCCGCCTTGCGCGCCGCCATGGTCGCTTCGTCGGCACCGCTGGCATAGAGCTCGCTGAGTTGCTTGCGGGTCTCCCCCACCAGCGCCAGAAAGGCGTCGCGGGCGCGGTCGCGCTGCTGCCAGCGGTCCAGGTCCACATCCAGATCGTGGCGGGCCAGATAGCGCAACGTGCCCTCGCGGGCCACCATGGTGGCCAGGGATTCGTTGAAACGGGTGTCGTCACGGATATACAGCCGCCGGTGGACCAGCTCGTGAATCAACAGCTCCACCAGAGCCGGGCCGGAGCGCTCGATCATCGGCGTGGTCAGCGGGTCGGCGAACCACCCCAGGGTGGAATAGGCGATGGCGCCGCCCACATAGGTATCCTGGCCCTGGGCGTCGAGCTTGGCGGCCAGAGCCTCCGCGTCGGCGCGGTCGAAGTAGCCGCGATAGCTCAGGCACCCCAGCAAAAGATAGCACCAGGTGCGCGGCTCCAGCGAATACGGCGGCGCGGCGACCACGTTCCAGACCACCGCGTCCGCCCGCAAATGCACATAGTCCCGGTACACGTCCCGCGCCGGCAGCGCTAACTCGTTCCCCGCGAACGTCAGCACGTCGCCGGCCAGCGCCAACTGCCGGCGCACCGCCGCCGGCGTGTCCGGATCGGCCACCACGTCCGCCACCGGCTGGCGCGCGCCCATCAGATCCATATGCCCCTTAACCGCCTGGCCGTAGTAGCCCAACTGGCAGCCGGACAGCAAAAGCAGATACAGGATGCAGGATGCAGGATACAAGAGCACCGCTCGTGCCGGCCCACTCCGGCGCGCCCCCTTCATCCTGTATCCTGCATCCTGCATCCGGGTTTCAGGCACGGGACATGAACTTCCGCTCGGAGGTATTCACCTTCACCTTCTCACCCTCCTGGATGTACTCCGGCACCTGCACCACCAGGCCGGTCTCCAGGGTGGCGGGCTTGGTGCGGGCGCTGGCGGAGGCCGCCTTCATGGCCGGCGTGGTCTCGGCGATGGTCAGCACCACCGACAGCGGCAGCTCCAGGCCGATCACCGCGTCGCCCACCTTAAGCGCCAACAGGCCGTCGCTGCCCTCGGTGATGAACGGCAGCTCGTCGCGGATGTCCTCGGCCTTAAGGGGATACTGGGAGAAATCCTCGTCGTCCATGAACACATGGTCGTCGCCGTCCACGTAGGAGAAATGCACCGGCCGGCGCAGCAACTCCACGGTGGGCACGTCCTCATCGCCCTTGTAGCGCTCCTCGAACTTGGGCCCGCCGCCCACCGCGGCGGCACGCACCCGGTACAACGTGGCCGCGCCCCGCGCCGAGGGCGAATTCACCTCGATCTGGCGGATCACGAACAGGGAGCCATTGTGTTCAATAACGTCGGATTTTTTCAGGTCGCTGGCGCGAGTCACGGGCCTTCCTCATGGCAACTCAAAACGGCGCCAATAGTAGCAGGCCCGACACCGTCGCAGGTAGGTCGGGTTAGGCCGAAGGCCGTAACCCGACGGTTAGGGCCGGCGGCGCTTATCGAACTGATCGGCGGGATCGGCTATGGCGTCATGCCGCCGAGGTTCGGCCAAATAGCTTTCCAAGGCTTTCCGCACGAGCTCGTTCAGCGAGGAGTCTTCCCGTGTCGCCGCCCGGGCCGCCGCCAAGTGAATATCGTGACCGACCCGGACATTGAAGGAACCCTTACACGGCTTCTCCGGCGACTGACCGGATTCGGCACAGTCCGCCAGGTAATCGTCCACGGCCTGCTGGAACGCTTGCTCCAGCGCGGCTACGGTCTCGGCTTCGTAATTAACCAAAGCTTGGATGTACAGCAGTTTGCCGTACAGGCAGTTATCTTCCGGGCTTGCCTCAATGGACCCGTAATAACCGCGATAATGCAGCAAATTCGCCATCTATATCAGGCCTCCATCCTCTAACTTCTCGATCACCTGGCGTCGCGCGTAACGTTTCAACTCATTCCCCGGATGGGGACGATGCAGGCATATCAACTGTAGCGGATCGCCGTTCGTAAATTTGACGCGCGACCCACTCCCTTCCCTACGCTCGTATCCCAATCGGCGAAGCAACGTTTCAAGTTCTTGCCAAGTAAATCCCTGCTCGAGCGCTTTTAATTTAACAACCAAGCGTCGGGTACTTGTCATATAGCGCATCCATTTTGCAACTAAATATAGTTGCTTGTCAAAGCTGCATTGAACCAAGCATCTTAGCGGACGCAGACGAGATCGGAGGTAGGCAGGAAACGATCGGGCGTGTCGGCGAGAGCGGAACTTTCCGTGAGTCTGGGCGTACGATGGTAGGTCGGGTTAGGCCGAAGGCCGTAACCCGACATCCGCGCCCACTGCGGGCCCCAGGTCGGCGACGATCCGTTCGCGGGCCTCCCGGGCCAGCGCGCGCGGTTCGTCCAGCGGCAACGGCGCGCCGAAGGTCAGCTCAACAATAATGCGGCGGCGCCCCAGCAGCCGCCACAGGTGGTGGTGGAACTCATCGTCGTTGATAAACGCGACGCTGGTGTCCAGCCGGCCCTGCTCGTCCCGGTAGCGTACCGCCACGGTCTGCACCGGCGCTTGATCGCCGGCGGCGGCGAACAACTGCGGGAAGAACCGGCGCACGCCGCTACCGTCGGTGGTGGTGCCTTCCGGGAACACCAGAATACCTTGGCCGCGATCCAGCCGGCCGCGGATCTCCTCGGCCTTGGCCCGCGACTCGCCGGCGCCACGGCCAATGAACAAAGTGCCCACGGCCCGCGCCAGCCAGCCGATCAGCGGCCACTGGGCCACTTCCGCCTTGGACAGGAAATAACAGGGCCGGGCGGCGGCGATCACCGGGATGTCCAGCCAGGACACATGGTTGCTGACCAGCAGCACCGGCCCCGCCCGCAACGGGCCCTGAACGCGCAGTTCCACCCCCAGAATGGTCAGAAAACGCAGGCACCAGCGCCGCTTGGCGTTGAGAATCACCACCCGTTGCGGGTCCCGTCCGGCCCTCAGCCAGGCCGCCTCCAGCACCCCGCCCAGCAGATGCACCAGCACCCGCAAAGCGCGCCAGCAACGGCGTGCCGTGACCCGTGCCGACCACTCCTGCGTCGGCGAGTCCAGCGACAGGTCCCGCACCGTCATACCGCCACCGCGGCCGCCGGCCGGGCGACATCCGGCTGCAGGAAGTGCTGCACATAGCGCGCCGGCAGCCGCGAAACTTCCATCAGAATGAAGTAGTCCAGGCAATTGAAGTCCGGGTCCCAGCACGGCTCCCCGCACACCCGCGCCCCCATGCGCAGATAGGCTTTCAGCAGCGGCGGCATCTTCACACCGCCCCGCTCGCCGGCACCGGCCAAGGCGTCCCCCGGCATCCGGTCGAGCCGGAAACGCGGCGTCACGCGCAGTTGCGGCGGCGACATATGCGATTCACGGATGCGCTGATCAATCGCCGCCACATTGAAGCCCTCGCTCAACGCGATGCTGGCGCAGCCGATCAACGAACCGATCCCGTTCTCCAGCATGTACTGGGCCAAGCGCGCCCACAGCGCCGTGATCACCGCCCCGCCCCGGTAATCCGGATGGATGCAGGTGCGGCCGATCTCCGCCACCCGGCCCTGCAAGCCGGCCAGCGGCCCAAGATGAAACTCGTTGGCGGAATAGAAACCACCGGTTTTATGAGTGCGCTCGCCGGCCAGCACGCGGGTGTAGCCGACCAGCTCGCCGCTGTGGTTATCGCGCACCACCAGGTGCAGGCAGTGGCGGTCGAAGCGGTCGCGGTCCAGGCCGAAGGGGGCGTGGAAGCTGGCGCCGTACTCCTGGGAGAATATCCGGTAGCGCAGACGCTGAATCTTCAGAATCTCGCGCCGCGAGCGGGTGAAGTAAGCACTGAACCGTGCGCCCGCCTGCGGCCCTTTGACGGCGTCACGGGGCTTGAACACGTCTTTGAATGGCGGTCGCAGGGCTTTGATCTTTCCGGCGGCTTGCGCAAGCATAACGAGCTCCAGATTGGATTTACGCCAGTCTGGAAGCCACCCGTTGCTGTCCCGTGACAGGGTTGTGACCGTTAGGAGACAGGGCCCCATGCGTACCGACCGCCCCGCCCCGCCGCGCTACCCGCAACCGGTCAAACTGGCCGCCGGTGAGGTCCGGCAGTGGTGCGCCTGCCGCCACAGCGACACGGCACCCTTTTGCAGCGACCAGCGCTGCGGTGCCGACGAGAGAGTGAGCTATACCGCGCGCGAGGAAGAAATCGTGCTGTTCTGCGGCTGCGGCGCCACCCGCACCCCACCCCACTGCGACGGCGCCCATATCGGCCTGCGCGACCGTGAACCCTGGTGGCGCAGGCTCAAGGGCTGGTTCCGCCGCGCATAAGAATCGCTGTAATCTTTCGCCCCTAGCACGGGTAGCGGATTTCTTACACGTTTTGTCGTTTCCCGCTTACCCCCGCCGCCATCGACCTGCGTTACGGTTGACTCACCTCAGTACCCACGGAAGGCGAGACCACCATGACGATACTCCTCCAACACCGCGGTCATTACGGCTACGTCGAGGTCAGTCAAAAAAACCGTTGTCTGCACGGCGCGCTGGTCAATATCGAGGTGCCGGTCCACTACCAGGCCGATACCGCCGTCGGCCTTATACGAGCGTTCCAGGATGCAGTGGACAATTATCTCGACTACCCCTACCCAACCCGTTCCCGGAAGCAGCCCCCGAAGATCGAGGAAGAGCCCGGGGACGAATCTTGTCTTTTGCCTTTTGGATGATGCGACTGACCCGCGAGTAGTCAAAAAAATCGCCGATGCTCCGCATGCTGTAGCCGCCACTGGCATAAGCAAGGCTTAAGTATAGACCCCGTTGTCTCCATTTATTGAGGGCGGTTACGAGTCTCGGTAACGGCGTCCAGAATATCCTCGGTCCTCGCCAAGTCCAACAGCTTCGCCAGGTTTTGCCTCGCTTCGGAGTAAGTGAAGACTCTCATCTCATGGCTCCAAAACCCGTGAAATCCTCCGGGCCCTCTATTTAAAGGCGTCAGTAGGCACCCCGAACCGCTCGGACAGACCGCAGATCTGACGCCAATTAAGCGTGCGCTTTCCAGACAGGATGGCGGAAACCACGGACTGAGCGCCCACTTCAGGCAGGTCGCTCTGGGTGACGCCATGCTCGGCCATGAGATAGCGCAGAACAGCGGCACCGGATGCCGCTGGCATCGGCCGCCGCTGTTCGTCGTAGGCTTCGATGACATCGCCCAAGCGAGCCACCAGACTGGCCAAAGGATGATTTTCATCATCGCCAACGGTGTCCAGCAGCTCATCCAGGGCCTCGACCTTGGCGTCGTATTCGCCGTCATTGGTCGGCTCGGAAAGCAAGGGAGCGATATACGCCCAGTGCAGAGCCGCTTGATCAAGAATGGCGTTCATGGGTCACTCCTTCCATTTGCCTTTGTCGTATTCGCCATGATCCAGAACGTCGCGAATATAAACCCGCCGGGCATCATAATGCACAATCGCGATCAGCCTGATCTTGTTGCCACCAATATCGAAGACGTGGTGGGACCCCACTTTGTCAGTAGCAGGGAAGATGCCTTTCATCGCAGCGAAATCCTTGGGCGCGCTGGCTTTCATGAGCCGATACCATGCATCAAGAGCGTTCGCAGCCTGCGGCCACTTCTCCTTGGCTTCCCAAATGCGCTTTTGCGTAATGATGTGCATGATCCTTTCCTTGGCTCGGCAAAGTCACAATATAGCAATTTGCTATTTATAGCAAACTGATATATTGGGAATCAGAGGAACGCCCTTCTTGTGTTCGTCCATAGACGCTCCTCGAAAACGATTTTAGTTCAAGCGTGCGCCTGCACGGCTGGGGAATCTGTCCTACGGTGCGGACGGTTCTTGTGCGAGAAATCGGAAAACGCCCGACCTGACCCCGCCCCCTTAAAACTTTGTCTGTCCCCTTTTAATATATACCCCCCTCAGTTGTCTGTCCCCTTTTTAAAATCGGTAGAACATTCGATTTTCAATGTATATTAAATCATCGAACATTACGTCTACACGCGTTCACGGAAGGCAATTTTAGGCCTGTTTCCCAGTTTTTTGACCGTATAGTCATGCTTTATATTCAATGACTTACGCCATGTTTTCATTTTTTTGGCCTACCATTTTCACATTTTTCGATTACCCCCGCTCCAAGCCCCGACCCAAGCTCTGAAATGCCATCCGTCCAATGGCACTTCCCTCCGTGGGAGACGCCGCGATCAGTCGTGGCACCAACAACGGGATGCAAGAAGCACTAAAACAACAATGTGGAAGAAAACAATAAAAGGAGGGTTCACACCCATGCGCGCATATTCCCTTTCTTGTGCCGGCCTGTGCGCCGGCGCTCTTTTTCTGAGCCCAAGCATCGCCCTGGCGAACATGGGCAACACCGCCACCACTTACGGCCTGTTGCCCACGGACATCGCGTCCGCCCAGGCGCTTTCCATGTTCAACACCCAGGTGTCCACCACCTACTACAACCCGGCCTACCTGGCGCACAGCACCAAGAGCGAGCTGACCGCCGGCCTGATGCACGCCGAGCACAACCTCAAGGCGGACAGCGAGCAGTTCGGCACCTATACCGTGCAGGACGACCCCACCCAGCAGGTGCTGCTGGGCCTGAAAGCGGACCTCAGCGACCTCACCGAGCTGGGCCAGCCCATGTACCTGGGCGTGATGATCGGCTCCGAGAAGTTCGGTGATGAACTGCTCGCCTTCGGCTCCCGCACCGACGCCGATGGCCAGTACTTCAACTACGGCCGCCAGCCGCTGTTCCTGAGCATCGGCGTGGGCACCCACATCTGGCGCGGCCTGGACATCGGCCTGGGCACCAAGGTCACCCTCAAGTCCGAGGCGAGCCTGGTGGCCAACACCAACCTGGCCGGCGAGACCAGCTACGAGCAACTGAACGTCTCCGCCAAACCGGTAATCCGACCCATCATCAGCATGAACTTCGACTGGGAAGAAACCTTTTGCCCGGACGCGAAATGCTGGTACGACGGTCTGGAAACCGCGTTCGCCTTCAAGGGTTACTCCGATTCCTCGGTCTCCGTTCAGGCCAACACCGTGATCCCCGGCACCATCCCGGATCCCGGTCTGTTCATCGACATCGCCACCATCGATTCCTACCAGCCCAACATCTACACCCTGGGCATGCAGCTCAAGCGCGACAAATGGCGCCTGGGTCTGGCGGTGGAAATGCAGGAATGGTCCGCCCTGGAAGACGAGCTCAACAACGACACCGTGAAGAACAACCTGGGGCTGGAGTTCGACGACATCGTCATCCCGCGTATCGGCGCCGAGTACTACCTGAACGACACCTTCACCCTCACCGGTGGCGTGGCGTTCGAGGAATCGCCGCTGGTCAACGACGTGAACCCGGAAGTGAACTACCTGGACGCCGACCGCACCGTGATCGGCCTGGGCGTCAGCGCTACCTTCGACCACGTCTACGGTCTGGTACACCCGCTGCGCGTGGACTTCGGCTACCAGCACCATCTGATGGACAAGCGTGAGTTCCGCATCGTATCCAGCCAGCCGACCGCACTGAACGACGACGTGGTGGAAACCGCGGGCGACGTGAACGTATTCGCCGGCTCCATCAGCATGCAGTTTTAAGGGGGCACCATGAAGACAAGAATTATGAAGCGGAAAGGAACGCTGCTGTCCTCCGTCGCAGCGCTCAGCACCGCGATGCTGCTCACCGCCTGCGGTGGTGACGGCGGCGATTCACCCGTCGACGACGGCGGGGCCAACCCGGGCGAATCCGGCGCGCAAGCGCTGCTGTACGCCTATCCCGATAACGGCCAGACCGAGGTCTCCACCGCCGCGCCGGTGGTGCTGCGCTTCTCCAGCGCCGTGAACCTGGGCGACGCCGGGAACGCCATCACCCTGTACGAGGGCGATGTGGAAACCGGCACGGCGATCGGCTTTACGCCGGAGCCGGTTAGCGGCGAGCCCAACAATGTGCTGCTCGAGCCTGACCAGGATCTGAAACCGCAGCAGATCTACACCGTGGTGATCGACGACCTGCGTCTGCGCAAGGGCACCGCCAAGGATCAGACCCTGACCTTCACCACCCGGCCGCTGCACGAAGGCCCGAAAAGCCTGGTGGTGAAAGACGACACCTTCGAGGTGAGCCGCCGCATGCCGGACGGCTCGGCCATGGAACCGGTGATGGATTTCTCCACCTTCCGCTTCCAGTTCACCCAGCCCATCGACCGCAGCACCGCGAACTACGGCGACTCCGTCACGCTGACCAGCAGCGGTGGCGAAACCGTGGACGCGACCCTGCTGATCGACGGCGCCTACATGACCGTGGATCCGAAACCGGAATACCTGAACGCCGGCGAAACCTACACCCTTAACATCACCGCGGATCTGGCCAGCACCTACGGCGTGGACTTCGGCGCCAAGAGCTACGCGCTCACCCCGAAAGACTCCTCGCCGGGCCGTGAGCCGGCCATTCTGGTGCAGAAACTCACCCAGGGCACCACCTCACGCCTTACCGGCAAGCCGGTGAACGAAGTGCCCGTCAACGGCACCCTGCTGGGCGAGAACGACAACATCACCCAGGCCAGCGCCGAAGTGGTACGCGCGGAACTGGCGGACGTCACCACCTATACCGACGTCACCCCGATCCGCCTGCCCAAGGGCACCGTCCTGAGCGGCTCGGAAATCAACCCGATCTTGATCGGCGGCGAAGTGCCGGCCGGCTTCGGTTCCGGCGACGTCACCATGACCGTACTGTCCGACGCCAGCGGCTACCTGGTGCCGAACCCCTACGCCGAGAACAATCCGAATGCGCTGCGTATCGTGCACCTGATGATGGATGTGGGCATCGCCACCAGTGAAGCGCGTGCCAACGGTGCCTTCACCCAGGACCTGTTGCACATCGAGCTGGTCGGCCTGGCGGAAGTAGACCCGACCGCCGGCGTGCTGAACCTGGACGCTGTAAGTGTGGTCGAGCCCAACATTCTGGGCCAGGAATACGGCTACGGCATGCTGAGCTTCCAGCTTCAGTCCTATAAAGATCAGAGTAACCCGCCAAAAGCCGTCGCTGACACAACTCCGCCCAGTATCCAAAGCGCGACAATTGATACTTACACTGACCCTTCGTCAGAAATCGAGAGAGATAAAGAAGAGCTTTTACAGCTCGGTGACCCGATAGTTATCAACTTCGACGAACCCATAGATGCCAAAAGTGTTGAGGGTCGTGTACGGCTGTATAGAAATGGGGTGGATAGCGAGATAACACATCACGTTGATGGCACAGCAATTGTGGTGGAGCCGGTAAATGGATTGGACCTTAATTTCCAAGGTAATGAAGTTGAGTACCGTATTGTTTTAGATGCAGGTATTACTGACCTATCAGGTAACGCTAGTGTAGAAGCCGTTGATGAAACCTTTTCCACACCGCTACTTATT
>DASUNW010000014.1:0-4840 GCA_036276955.1 Alcanivorax sp.
CCTGGTGTGCTGCTTCACATGAGCCTTCAGGATCAGGGGGATCGGTACGGTGGACTTCACCATCTTCGGCGCGCCCTTCGTTGCCATCACTTTCTCCTTGAACTCAGCCATGGGCATGGCGGTGATCGGACCCAGGAACCGCGGATCGTCGTAGTGCTTCAGGTAGGCCGTCACGGCGTCATCCTGGCAGTCGAAGCCCATCATGCACTTGTCTTCATCGAACTTGTCCCAGTCGCCATAGCGGCGCTGGTGCACGACGTAGACCATGGGCGCGTCCTCGTTCGGGCCCAGGTAGCAGTCGACGTGGTCGCCGTCGACGCCGAGCGTGCCTCGAATGTAGCCGTAGTCGTAGATCATCCGGGTTTCCCAAGTGGCGCCGCCGGGGTCCTGGCCTCGCCGGTAGCTGCCCGCCGGGTTCTCGATCGACACGTCCATGCCGCAGAACCGCCGGCGCTTCACCTGATAGTTGCCGGCCTTGATCTGGGCCTTGGTGGGTTCGTGGTCGCGGGTCACCACCGGGATGGGGATGGCCTTACTCTTCGTCATCATCGCCTCGCTTGGGCCGGGTCGCGGCCAGCTTCGCCTTCATCCAGGCCTGGAAGTCGTCGTCGCCGGCGGTGTTGGTTTCCTTCACGGTCAGCCACCGCCCACGGCAGTGCGGGTGCTGGGCGCCCGCCGCCGGCCACCACAGTTCATCCTCCTCCCGGGGCACGAGCTCGCCGTCGACGCGCTTCATCGGCGACGCGGAGCGTCCGATGTTGGTCTTGCCGACCCAGACCTCGGTGTCCGGGTCCTTGTCGGCCTTCGCCGGCGACACCACGGCGAACTCCCGCCCGTTGATCTTCCGGCAGAAGCCGCAGGCGCCGTCGTAGGCCTCGAGGCGCTTCACCTTGGCGCCGGTGCCCACCGCGGCGATGTATCCCTGGTTGCTGTTCTCCGCCGCCTCCGTCATCGCGATCCGGCGCCAGTCGCGGTTGAGCGTGCCGAATTCGTCGAGCAGCTTGGTGCGCAGCGACTCCGCCGTCTTGGCCTTGTCGCCCAGGAACTCGCCCTCTTGGTGGTCCAGGATCACCCGCTTCATGCGGCTGCGCAGGGTGTCGGTGAGGCCCTGGATGTTCTCCGCGCAGCGCTGGCGCCCGTAGCGCATCACCGCCCGCTGGTAATCGTTCAGGCCCAGGGCGTCGGCGGCGCCGGGCGTCTCCGGGGCGGCCAGGGCCAGGCGCTCGGCATCCTCCGCCGGCATGTCGGCGGCAAGGGCCTCGACCTTGCCCATGACGGTGGTCTTCGCCGCCATCCAGTCGGCGGCCTGCAGGGCGAAGTCTCGGGGCAGATATCGCTGCGCCAGGTAGTCCACCAGCATGGACCAGTCCTCCGGCGTGAACTGCGACGGCGGCACAGCCTGGAGGTACACGCGGACAAGGCGAAGCTCTTCCGCTGTCCAGCGCTCGACCTGTCCAGGCGGTGCCGGCCGGCGCTCGGTAGGCTGGTGCTGGTTCCCGGCGATCCAGTCGTCGAGCTCCCGGCGTACCGCGTCGATCTGTGTCAGCCCCCGCTCGGTGAACAACTCGATCAGCCGCCGGATAAACGGTGATTCGTGCTCCGGCCAGCCGCCGTCACCGCCGCCGGTCGCAGCCTTGTACATGGCCTCGAGCCCGGCTTCGCAAGCGTGATCAGGCAGTTTTGAGATATCAAGCAGGCACATGGGAATCCTTCTCGTAGTCACGGGCGAGACTACGGTCACGACTGGCGGTTGTTGTATTCGTATTGTTCCGCTAGTATATTGTCTGAGTAGCGACAATAAAGCGGAAGTAATGGCGCAATCACAACAGGGGAATATTATGCGCGTCGGTTCGATTTCATTCATGCCCGCCATGGTGCGGGCAGAGCGCGCGGGGCTGAAGACTCAGACCCGGCGGGTCGTGAAGGAAGGGATCCACCACTGCACGCAGTGCTACTGCGTGTTCGAGGCCTCCAGAGTGGCGTGTCCGCTGTGCGGATTGCTCATCCCGTGCCCCTACGGCGCCCCCGGCGGCCTGCTCTACGTCAAGGAAGCCGCCTGGATGTGGTGCGAGCGCGTCCCGAACGGGACCACACCGACCGGACGGGCGAAATACCGCTACGAGCCGCTGCGCAGCGCGCCAATCCACTACGTCGCCGACCACCCTGAACGGCCAGCCCTCGACGTGGTCAGCCCGGATACCGGCAACCAGTGGGGCTGGCGCTACAAGGTGGCGCGCTTCCTGCCGCGCTGGGCGTCGCGCACCACGCTGGAGATCACCGACGTGCGGGTCGAGCGCCTGCAGGAGATCAGCGAGGAAGATGCGCGGGCCGAGGGCATTTCTCCGATGCCCCACCACCCTGGCCGCTGGATAAGCGAACATGACCAAGGGATTAGTTTCCCGACCGCAGTAGCGGCCTTTCGGGACCTATGGGAATCCATCAACGGCCCCGACTCCTGGTTCCGCAACGATCGGGTCTGGGCCGTCACCTTCAAATCCCACCGCCAGCAGGTGGACGACTTCATTCACGCGCGGGCGTCAGCCTGAGCCGGCGTAACCACCAGCAGAAAGGAAACCAACACGGAGCATTTATGAGCCATTTCTCACTCCTGGTTATCACCGACCAGAAGCCGACCGAACAGACCCTGGAAAAGGCCCTGATGCCCTTCCATGAGTTCGAGTGCACCGGCCTCGACAACGAATACGTCCAGAACATTGACCGCACCGAGGAGGCGCGCGAGGAATTTCAGAATTCGGAGCGCCGCCGCTACAAAGACCCGCAGGGTGAACTCCATGACCCGTGTGAGGATCGGTTCTATCGCGACCCCACCGAAGACGAGATCAAGGAAGTGGCCCCTATTGGTACCGGATTCGGTAAAGGCCTTTCATGGACGTCGAAAGATTGGGGCGACGGCAAGGGTTACCGCGCGAAGATCAACTTCCTGCCAGAGGGTTGGGAAGAAGTCAGCGTGAGCACCAGCGAGGTCGAGAGCTTCGCCGAATGGGTCTCCGGATACTATGGCGGCCCGATCATCAAGCCGGGTGACATTGTGGACCCGAAGGCCAATGACGAACTGAAATGGGGCTGGGTGAAGGTCGACGAAAAGGGCCAAGTCCTGGAGGTCATCGACCGCACCAACCCGAACCAGAAATGGGATTGGTGGGTGGTAGGCGGCCGCTGGTCCGGCTTCCTGACCCCCAAGGCGGAAGTAGACACATTGCCGCAGGATAGCCCGAATGCGCCGAAGAAGGGGCGGCCTGGGTTACTGGGCTCCGAAGCGAATCCAGCCGGCGTGGACATGATCCGCAAGGGTGACGTGGACTTCGATGCGATGCGCGCTGCTGCTCGATCCGAGGCAAGCGAGCGCTGGCAGAAGATACGCGCCATAACTGGGGATTTGTCGGATTTCGTTACCTGGGACCAAATGCGCGAGCGCCATCCAGGCAACATCGAAACCGCCCGCAAGGCCTACCACGAGCAAGCCGCAAAGAGGGCGTTGGCGGAAGCCGCCAAGAAGGACGGGAGCCGGGACCTGATCTGGATCAGCCTAGACGAATTCGCGGTGTCCCATGACCGGTATGTCGAGAGCAAGGCCAACAGCGCCACGGTGGCGTTTGCTGCCCTGAAAGACGGCCAGTGGGTCGAACGTGGAGAGATGGGCTGGTGGGGCTGCGTCTCTGACGAAAAGGACAAGGATGTCTGGAACCGTGACTTCAACGCGATGCTGGACGCGCTCCCGGACGATTCCTGGCTGACCGTGGTCGACTGCCACATCTGACGAGCACCGGCCGCTCCGGCGGCCCACCAACGACAACTGAGGAGCCAACCTCATGAACGTCAAAACCGAAATGAAGAAAGTCCCGCCGCACGCGGAAATCCTGCGCAGGAAACGGGACCAACTGGCCGTGAAGGTCATGGAGCTGGTCGACTGGTCGGAGACCAGCCCGGAAGAGGGCGCGAAGACCGCCTTCGCCGTGGCCGACGCGATGATCAAGGAAAGCGGGCGCCGGGCCGCAGTGACGCCCCAGCCCGTCAACCAGCACCTGCTGGAGGCGCTGCAGCTAATTCTCGGCTGGCGTGAGCTGCGCAGCGGCAAGGGGTTCCCGGTGGAGCGCGTCGAGCAGATCGCCCGGGACGCCATAGCGCGGGTCACAAAGCTGGGCGAGCCGGTTCCAACCGACGAGCCGGCCGACCACCCGTGGAACGACATGCTGCCACCACGGGGGAAGTCGCTCCCCGAGATGTCGCGGGACGAGCTTCGCAGCCACATCGTCGAGCTCGACACCTTCATCCAGCGCACGCTGACCCTGCTGCCCGAGGTCAAGACGCACCTGAAGCGCGGCTACATCGCCGAGGACACCTGGACCCTGGTGAACAGCATTGAGGCCCTGCTGGACGACATCGGGCAGGCGCGCGCCGGGGGCAAAGAGTGAGCCGATTCCTAGACCTGCTGGCGATCGTGCCCGGCATCGTTTTGCCGACGGCCGCCGACATAGAAGACGATCCCAATGGTTGGCTGTTCTGTGATGGGCGGGCCGTTTCACGCACCACTTACGCCGCGCTGTTCACGGCGATCGGCACGAAGTACGGCGCCGGTGACGGGTCTACCACGTTTAACCTGCCGGACCTGAGAGGGCGCGTTCCCGCCGGCAGGGACAACATGGGCGGCACCGCCGCCAACAGGCTGACCACCGCCGGGAGCGGGGTCGATGGTGTCGCGCTGGGCGCAGCGGGTGGCTCGGAAACACATGTTCTGACCGGGCTGCAAATGCCTTCGCACTCCCACAGCATAAGGGTCAACGCGAGCGGGACAGGTGGTTCCGCATTCGTTGAGACCAGT
>DASUNW010000015.1:0-53541 GCA_036276955.1 Alcanivorax sp.
AAAGCTTTTTAAGTGCCTGCGCACTTAGTACATGCTCAGCTCGAAACAAATTCAACTAGGTTGACTTGTTCAAAGCCGATATCTTTTTGAGATACCTACTCCAAACAGGTCCCACACGTTTGCTTGCCTGATTGTTAAAGAGCTGCGGGGCCGGCGTTGTTGATGTCGCCCCGTCGAGGAATGCGCATTCTACGGATCGGGCCTTTCCTGTCAAACCTTTTTTGGCGGATTCCCCTAAATTCTTCCCGGTCGGCCAATTTTCATTCAAATCCAGGCCTTAGCGGCGCTTGCCGGCCCGAATTCTAGCGGATGGTCACCTTGGCGATCTTCTTCTTGCCTGCCTGAATCACCACGCTTTCACCCCGGGTGAAGACACGCTCCTCGGTAAGTTGCTGGCCGTCCACGTACACCGCGCCGCGTCCGAACACATCCTTGGCGGCCTTGCCATTCTGCGCCAGACCGGCGAGCCGCAGCAACGGCACCACGTGCACCTCGTCACCGTCTTCCAAAACCACGCCCACCTCCGGCACGTTATCCGGTATCGCGCCCAGAGTGGTCAGGTTGCCCGCCGAGGACGGCGCCGCCTGGGCCGCCGCTTCGCCGTGGAAGCGGGTCACCATCTCCAATGCGAACGCCTTTTTCGCCTCTTGCGGGCTGCCCAGCCGGCCCGCTTCCGCCTTCCGCTCTTCCAGAGCCTGGTTGGACAAACCGCTGAGGAGTTCGTAATAGCGCCAGGTCATATCGTCGGGGATCGACAGCAGCTTGCGGTACATCTCCCCGGGGGCGTCGTTAACGCCGACATAGTTCTTGAGGGACTTAGACATCTTCTGGACCCCGTCCAGCCCCTCCAGAATCGGCATCGTCAGGCAGATTTGCGGCGCCTGCCCATAGGCCTTCTGCAGGGTACGTCCCATCAGCAGATTGAACTTCTGATCGGTGCCGCCCAGCTCCACGTCCGCCTCCATGGCCACCGAGTCGTAGCCCTGCACCAACGGATACAGAAACTCGTGCACCGCGATCGGCTGGTTGGCCCGATAGCGCTTGTCAAAGTCGTCCCGCTCCAGCATGCGCGCCACCGTGTACTGGCTGGCCAGCTTGATCATGCCGGCGGCGCCCACCTGGTTCATCCAGGTGGAATTGAACACCACTTCCGTCTTGTCCGGATCCAGGATCTTGAACACCTGCTCTTTATAGGTTTCGGCGTTGCGCGCGACCTCCTCGGACGTGAGTGGCGGCCGGGTGGCGCTTTTGCCGGTGGGGTCACCGATCATGCCGGTGAAATCGCCGATCAGGAACATCACGTGGTGACCCAGCTCCTGGAACTGCCGCAGCTTGTTGATCAGCACGGTGTGGCCCAGGTGCAAATCCGGCGCGGTGGGATCAAACCCCGCCTTGACTCTCAAAGGGCGGCCGCTGGCGATGCGCTCGCGCAATTCGTCTTCCTGAATGATCTCACCCGCGCCACGGCGCAGCAGCGCCAGCTGTTCGTCCACCTTGCTCATCATCACCTCATGCACGGCCCGGCAACGGCCCGACCCAGCCAATTTTCGGAACTAGCCACGGCGGTGCCGGTCTCACTCGCCAACCCGCCGACCGTGTCCCACCTTGAAAAGCGGGCTATTGTAGCACTTGAAGCCGGTTGTAGAAGGCGGGTATCTTTGCTGCAACTAAATGAACGCCCTCGGCGGCGCACCTCAGAGCGTAGTCCAAGCATGAGCATAAATTTTTCCGCCCTCGGCCGTGCCGCGCGCCGATTCCCCCGTATCCACCTGATCCTCTCCGGGGCCCTGGTAGTCACCGTGGGCCTGGTCGCCCTGACACCGGAATCCGGAGAGTCCCGTCCGGAACGCGTGCAGGCTCTGGAATTGCCGAAACCCTCGGCCAGCCAAGAACTGGCCCGCCAGGAAACGGCGCCCGCCAACGCCGAATCCCGGCCGGTGGCGCAAGAGCCAGAGCAAAAGTGGATCAAGATCACCATCCGGTCCGGTGACACTCTGTCCGGCTTGCTCCAGGATCGCGGCGTCAGCGCGGCCCAGGTGCATCGCCTGGTCACCGGCGACGAACGCCTTGCCGACCTGGCCACCATCCGCCCCGGTGATTCTCTCAAAATTTCCTTGGATGAGACTGGCGAACTGACCTCATTGCGCTATAGCCCCTCACGGGTGGAAACCGTGGAAGCGACCCTGGAAGACGGCAATTGGCGCGTGGAAAACGTGGTGCGCGAATATCAGCGCCGCACCCGCTTCGCCGAGGCCACCATTAACAACTCCTTGTTCCTGGCCGGCCACGCCGCCGGCATGAGCGACAACCTGACCATGCAGTTGGCGAACATCTTCGGCTGGGACATCGATTTCGTACTCGACATCCGCAACGGCGACCGCTTCCGGGTGCTTTACGAGGAACTGTATCTGGACGGCGAGAAGGTCGGCGAGGGCGAGATCATCGCCGCGGAATTCTGGAACCAGGGCCGCCACCTCACCGCGTACCGGTACCAGACCCGCGACGGCGATGTCTCCTACTTCGACAGCGACGGCAACTCCATGCGCAAGGAGTTCATCCGCACCCCGGTGGCCTTCTCCCGCATCAGTTCCCGCTTCAGTACCGGTCGCAAGCATCCGATACTGAACAAAGTCCGCGCCCACAAAGGCGTAGACTACGCTGCCCCGAGCGGCACACCGATCAAAGCCGCGGGCAAGGGCAAGGTGATCTTCGCCGGCGTCAAAGGCGGCTACGGCAACGTGTTGATCCTTAAACACGGCCAGCGGTACTCCACGCTGTACGCCCATATGCGCGGCTTCGCCAAAGGCATTCGCGTCGGCAGCCGCGTCAACCAGAGCCAGACCATCGGCTACGTGGGCGCCTCGGGGCTGGCCACCGGCCCTCACCTGCACTACGAATTCCGCATTGACGGCGTGCACCGTAATCCGCAAACCGTGCCGTTGCCCAAGGCCAGCGGCATAGCCAGCAACGAGAAATCCCAGTTCCGCCTGCACAGCAGCCGCCTGGCGGCACAAATGACGATGTTCGCGGAGGCCGCCACACTGGCCAGCAGCAATGTCTTCTGATCCGCTGTTCGTCGGTCTGATGACCGGCACCAGTCTGGACGGCGTGGACGCCGTTCTGGCCAGCGTCAGCCAGGCCGGCACCCGGGTGCTGGCCCGCCACAGCAGCAATATCCCGCCGCGGTTACGCACGGATCTTCAACGGTTGTGCCGCCCCGGCGACAATGAAATCGACCGGGCGGGCCCCTGCCACCGGGCCCTGGGCGAACACTATGCCCGGGCCGTTATCACCCTGCTTGGCGAAGCAAAGGTACCGGCCCGCGACGTCACCGCCATAGGCTGCCACGGTCAGACCGTACGCCACCGCCCCGGAGACCATGGTTTCAGCCTGCAGCTCGGCTGCCCCGACACCCTGGCGGTGAGCTGCGATGTGCCGGTGATCAGTAACTTCCGCAACAAAGACATGGTGCTCGGCGGCCAGGGCGCCCCCCTGGCGCCACGCTTCCACGAACACGCCTTCGGCGCCCCCGACGAACGCCGCGTGGTCCTAAACCTGGGCGGCATCGCCAACGTTTCGCTGCTGGATAAAGGCAAGCTGATCGGCGGTTTCGACACCGGCCCCGCCAACACCCTGCTGGACCAGTGGCACCAGCGGCATCGCGCCGGTGATTACGACCCGGACGGCGCCTGGGCCGCCGGCGGGCAGGTGATCCCGGCACTGCTCGATAGCCTGCTCCACGATCCGTATTTCCATCGCGCGCCACCGAAAAGCACCGGCCGGGAATACTTTCACCCGGATTGGCTGGCGGGACATCTCGATACGGGCTTGGCCGCACGGGATGTGCAAGCCACCCTGGCCGAACTCACCGCGCGCACCGTTACCGACGCGATCAGCGCATTCCACGCGGACCGCCTGCTGGTCTGTGGCGGCGGCGTACACAACCGGGATCTTATCAATCGTCTGGCCCACCACGTCGGCGTCCCGGTGTGCAGCACCGAAAGCGCCGGCGTTGATCCGGACTGGGTGGAAGCGGCCGCGTTCGCATGGCTGGCCTGGGCCTACTGGGAGAGAGTGCCGGGCAACGCGCCGCAGGTGACCGGCGCCAGCCGACCGGCGGTGCTGGGGCACCTGAGCCTGCCCTGAGCGGGGATTATACGAACAGCGAGCCGATCATCGCGCAGCTTGTGCCAAGCAAGGCGCCCGCCGCGATATCCGAAGGGTAGTGAACGCCGAGCAGCACCCGCGACAAGCCCACCAAAAGTGCGAACGCCAGCGCCAGCGTGGCTACCACCGGATAAAAGATGCCCAGCAGGGTCGCCATCACAAAGGCGGCGGCAGTGTGTCCGGAGGGGAAACTGAAACGGCCCGCGGGCTTAATGAAGGCGCACAAGGCCATCTCGGAATCGGCGGGGCGGGGACGCTTGATCAGATTCTTAAGTACCATGAACGCCGGCACTTCAAGGCTGTAGGCCGCCGCCGCCGCCAGCGCGAAGCGGGTGCCGCCATCGGGATCGACCAGCCAGAGCAGCGCGACCAGCCCCGCGTAAAAGGGCCCGTCGCCGAATCTTGAGATGGCCCGGGCCATGCGAGCGCGGCTGGCGGCGCGGGGCTGAGCCAGCAACCAGCACATGGCGCGGGTGTCCGCGGCCGTCATTCTTTGGATAGAGGATCTCTGTATCGTCATGCCTACAGCCTCCATGCTGCTCGAGACAATATTCTGATACTTTCGTGACCGTTAAATGACAGTGCCGGCCCGACTTACACCGAGAACGACGAACCGCAACCGCAGGTAGTGGCCGCGTTGGGGTTGTTGACGATAAACCGCGAGCCCATCAGACCCTGCTCGTAATCCACCTGGGAGCCGTCCAGATACTGGATGCTCATGGCGTCCACCAACAGGGTGACGTCTTCGCGGGCCACCGCCGTGTCGTCCTCGTTCACCGCTTCGTCAAAGGTGAAACCATAGGAAAACCCCGCGCACCCACCGCCGGTAATATAAACCCGCAGCTTCAACTCGGGGTTGCCTTCATCGTCACGCAGCTCGCGCACCTTGGCGGCGGCTCGCTCGGTAAGGATTATGGGTCCGGATTCGCTCATGTCACTCAATGCCGTTATCACGCGCCCATAGTCCAGTACCCGACTATTACAGTCAAGTATTCTCCGGCTGGGCATCCGTATCCGTGGCGCCCGTGGAAGGCCGGTCGCCGGGCTTTTCCGGGGCCGGCAGGTTACGCCGCTCGTCGTCGAGGCGTACCAGCTTACCGTTGACCCGCGCGCCCATCAGCATCTCAATCATTACATAGAAGACATTACCATCCACCTGGGCCTTGCTGGCCAGCTCCAGATGCTCGGTGGCGTTGACGTCGCCTTCCACCCGGCCATTGATGGTGATTCTCGGCACGCGAATCTCACCACGCACCACGCCGCTTTCGCCGATCACCAACTGGCCGCCGTCCGCGCCGACGGTAATATTGCCGTCAACTTCACCCTGAACGTGCAACCCCCCATTGAACTCAATGTCACCCACGATGCGGGCACTGGGAGCGATCAGGGTGTGATCGCGGAAATTTTGCTGACCACCCGTGCTCTTCTTATCTCGCCCAATCACCTGTCGTCTCCTGTTAATGATTCGATTCGCCATCCGGCGCCCGCCCCGCCAGCGCGGCGAGGTTCACCAGGGAAGGCTCTGCACCACCTCCGCGCGACGCGGAGAGGTGGCCCGCGCGGTCATCTCCAAAGCGTCGATCCGCATGTCCTCGGGCACCGTCAGCGTACCGGAAAGCTCCTGGAAATATCGGAACCGGAATCGCAAATCACTGTTTTCCCCCAACAGGTCGCCGGCATCCAAGGTCACCGGCTTTCCGTCGCGGGAGCCTTTAAGCACAAAGCTCACCGTACCCGACACGTATCCCCGGTTATCACCGGACTGAACCAGTATCAAACGGTAACGGAACCGTCGCTCCCCGTTGTCGGGGATCACTTCGAATTTCTGCACCTGCATCGGCGCATCGGAAGCCCCCGGGGACATCACGTTCTTGTAGAAGGCCACCGCCTCCTCCAATTCCGCGCTTTGATCCCGCAATGCACGGATTTCCTGGCGCAACTGCTCGCGGGCCTGATCCGCCACTTCCACCTCGGCCCGGTAACGGGCCAGGTCCTGGCGAACAGTACGCTGCTCTTGCCGGGCCGCCCGCAATTCCGCGCGCAGCTCACTGTTTTTCAGATTGCTGTCCAAAGCGCCGCTCTGACCCAGCCACGAGCCCGCCAAAAACGCCACCACCACCGCCACCAACGCGGTCACCGTGAGGAGCACGCGGGCACGTCGGCGGTGCGACGGACTCACCGGCACCAGAATCACATCGTCAACGCCCGCCCTGGGCCGGCTGCCGCCCGCCATCAGGGCAACAACGCCGGACTATCAATGCCGGCCGTTTCTTCCAGGCCGAACATGATGTTCATGCATTGAACCGCCTGGCCGGACGCGCCCTTGACCAGGTTATCGATCACCGAGAGCACCACCAGAACATCCCCGTCCCCTGGACGATGGACCGCCAGCCGGCAATGATTGGAGCCTTTCACGAAACGGGTTTCCGGGTGGCTGCCCTGGGGCATCACGTCGACAAAGGGCTCGTCCGCGTAGCGCGACTCGAACGCCGCCTGCACCTGATCCAGCGCCGGGGTGTCTCCGGTCACGGTGGCGTACAGACTGGCGTGAATACCCCGCACCATGGGCACCAGATGCGGCACGAAGGTGACCGACACCGGCCCGCCGGCAATGTCACCCAGGCCCTGCTCGATTTCCGGCAGATGCCGGTGGCCGCTGGCGCCGTAGGCTTTGAAGCTCTCCGACGCCTCGGCCAGCAACATCGGCACCTTGGCGCCCCGCCCGGCGCCACTGGCACCACTGGCGGCACTGGCGATCAACTGTTCCGGCCGCGCCCAGCCGCGCTCCAGCAACGGCAGAAAACCGAGCTGAATCGAAGTGGGATAACAGCCGGCGCAGGCCACCAGCCGGGCGTCGCGAATGCGCGCGCGGTTCACTTCCGGCAGCCCGTAGACCGCCTGATCAAGCAGTTCCGGGCAGGCATGGGGCTCGCCATACCACTGGCTCCAGACACCCGCGTCACGGAGGCGGAAATCCGCCGACAGGTCCACCACCCGGGTGCCCGCCGCCAGCAGCTCAGGCACCAGCCGCATGGCGACATTATGCGGCGTGGCGAAGAACACCACGTCACAGGCCGCCAGCGATGAGACCTCCGGCTCCTCGAACTTGAGGTCGGTGTAGCCGCGCAGGGTCGGATAGAGGTCACTGATCTTCAGCCCCTGCTCGCTGCGCGAGGTAATGGTTTCCAGGCGCACCAGCGGATGCCGCACCAGCAGGCGCAGCAACTCCACACCGGTGTACCCGGTGCCGCCGACAATGCCGACTTTCAAAGGGTTCGCCGCGTCGACCTGGGCCATACCATTACTCCCGTTACTACTTTCCACTACGTTACTACTTTCCACTAAAGGAACCGCATGATAGGCACCACCGCCATGGGCGGCAACTTCATTGGCCGCCAGCGCCCCGGCCGCGTTTGTCTTGGGCCCGTCTTCGGTGCTCACCACCCGCATCGTCCAATCCTGAAGCGTGCCCAGCCGGCGCGCAGCCCCCGGCGGCGCGGGACGATACAAGCAAGGCGCTGTAGTATACAGCGACCCAAGGGTCACACTCCAACGCCGTGCGCCCATCCACCCTCCGTGCCGGGAGAAAACCCCATGCTATGGCTGAAAGCATTCCACCTTATTGCCGTGATCTGCTGGTTCGCGGCGATCTTCTATCTGCCACGCCTGTTCGTCTACCACGCCATGGCCGAAGATCAGGTCAGCCGCGACCGCTTCAAGATCATGGAGCGCAAGCTCTACCGGGGCATCATGAACCCCTCCATGATCGCCACCCTGGTGCTGGGCATCTGGATGCTGGCGCTCAACTGGGACTACTACAAAACCCAGGGCTGGCTGCACGCCAAGATCACTCTGGTGGTGCTGCTGATCGGCTACCACCATGTCTGCCTGGCCTATATGAAGAAGTTCGCCGCCGACGCCAATACCAAGAGCGACAAGTTCTACCGGATCTTTAACGAAGTGCCGGTGTTACTGCTGGTAGTGATTGTTATCCTGGCGGTAGTGAAACCGTTTTGAGCGTATCCATGAGACCGAATATTCTAGTTATCGCCGGCCATGACCCGTCCGGCGGCGCCGGCATCCACGCCGACATCGAAGCCATCCAAAGCACCGGCGGCTTCGCCAGCACGCTGATCACCGCGCTGACGGTGCAGAACAGCCGCAACGTCAGCGGCTTCCAGCTGACGCCGCTGGACCTCCTTGAGCAGCAAGCGGACGCCCTGCTCGCCGACTATCAGTTCCAGGCGGTGAAAATCGGCATGACCGGCTCGGTGGCCATGGTGGAATGGATCGCCCGCCTGCTCGCCCGCCTGCCCGGCGTGCCCGTGGTCCTGGACCCGGTGCTCGCCGCCGAGTCCGGCGGCAGCCTCGCCCAGGGCGATCTCAACCAGGCCCTGATGGAGCGGATCGCCCCCCAGGCCACCGTGCTCACGCCCAACCTCCCCGAAGCCGGCCAACTGAGCGGCGAAACAGGGGTGGCCGAGGCGGGCGCCACGCTCACCCGGCGCTGCGGCCGCGCGGTGCTGGTCACCGGCACCCACGACGACACCGACCAGGTCGCCAACCACCTGTTCCAGGGCGAGCACCATCGCCAGTGGGAATGGCCGCGCCTGCCGGAGGTTTACCACGGCTCCGGCTGCTCGCTGGCCTCGGCGATCGCCAGCCTGCTGGCCCGTGGACTGCCCCTGGAAGAGGCCGTCGGCGACGCCCAGGCGTGGCTGCACCGCACCCTGCAGCACGCCTGGCGGCCCGGCGGCGGCCAGTTCGTACCGGACCGGAGCCTGATACCATGAGTCATCCCCTGCAGGGTCTCTACGCCATCACCGATCCGGCGCTGACGCCCGGCGACCGCGTGCTCAGCGCCGCCGAGGCCGCCCTGCGCGGCGGCGCCACGCTGCTCCAGTACCGCGACAAACCGGCGGACGCCGCCACCCGCCGTCACCGGGCCGCACGGCTGGCGCTGCTGTGCCAGGAATACGGCGCGCGCTTTATCGTCAACGACGACGCCGCCCTGGCCGCGGAAGTGGAAGCGGACGGCGTCCACCTGGGCCAGAGCGATGGCGCGGTCAGCCGGGCGCGCATGCTGCTGGGCGGCGACAAACTGATCGGCGTCTCCTGCCATGGCCGCCTTGATCTGGCGCAGAAAGCCGCCGACGAGGGCGCCGACTATCTCGCCCTGGGCCGCTTTTTCGAATCGCGCACCAAGCCCGGCGCGCCGCCCGCGTCGCTGGACACCCTGCGCGAAGCACGGCGCCGCTTCACCCTGCCGCTGGTGGCGATCGGCGGAGTGAATCCGCATAATGCCCGCCAACTGATCGAGGCCGGCGCCGACCTGGTGGCCGTCATCCACGCTCTGTTCGGCCACGCCGACGACGCCGACGTGGAAGCCACCGCCCGGCGGCTAACCGCCGCCTTCCAGGCGCCCCCCTTCAAGGAGTCCCCATGAGTCGCAAGCATTCCGAACAACTTTTTCGCCGCGCCCAGAAACACATCCCCGGCGGCGTCAATTCACCGGTCCGCGCCTTTAAAGGCGTGGGCGGCACCCCCGTGTTCTTCCGCCACGCGGAGGGCCCCTACCTGTTCGACGAGGACGACAACCGTTACGTGGATTACGTCGGTTCCTGGGGCCCGATGATCCTCGGCCACAACAACCAGGAAGTGCGCGAAGCGGTACTCAAAGCAGTGGCCGACGGCCTCAGTTTCGGCGCCCCCACCGCCGCCGAAGTGGACATGGCCGACCTGGTCTGCGAGCTGGTGCCGTCCATGGACATGGTGCGCATGGTCAACTCCGGCACCGAAGCGGTGATGAGCGCGCTGCGCCTGGCGCGCGGCCACACCGGCCGCGATAAGGTGATCAAATTCGAGGGCTGCTATCACGGCCACGTGGACAGCCTGCTGGTGAAAGCCGGCTCCGGGGCGCTGACCCTGGGCACTCCCAGTTCGCCGGGCGTGCCCAAGGCGGTCACCGACGACACCCTGACCCTCAATTTCAACGACGCCGGCGGGCTGGCGGAAGTGTTCAAGGCCCAGGGCGACCAGATCGCCGCCGTGATCGTCGAGCCGGTGGCCGGCAATATGAACTGCGTGCCGCCCACCCAGGGCTTTCTGGAAGCGCTGCGTGAGCAGTGCGACCAGTACGGCGCGGTGCTGATCTTCGACGAGGTGATGACCGGCTTCCGGGTGGCCCAGGGCGGCGCCCAGGCGCGCTACGGCGTCACCCCGGACCTCACCACCCTGGGCAAGATCATCGGCGGCGGCATGCCGGTGGGCGCGCTGGGCGGCAAAAGAGAGATCATGGAAAAGCTGTCACCGCTGGGGCCGGTCTATCAGGCCGGCACCCTGTCCGGCAATCCGGTGGCCATGGCGGCCGGCCTGGCAACGCTCAAGCAGCTACGCCGGGAAGGCTTCTATGAAGAGTTGGAAGCGAAGACCGAGCGTCTCACCGAAGGGCTGGCCGAGGCCGCTCGGGGGGCGGGCATCGGCTTCCACACCACCCGCGCCGGCGGCATGTTCGGTCTGTTCTTCACCGACCAGACCCGCATCAGTCGCTTCGATGAAGTGATGGCCTGCGACCAGCCGCGCTTCAACAGCTTCTTCCACGCCATGCTGGATCGCGGCGTCTATCTGGCGCCCAGCGCCTTCGAGGCGGGCTTCGTGTCGATCACCCACAGCGACGACGACATCGACACCACCATCCAGGCGGCCCGGGACGCGTTCAGCGTTCTTTAGCGCTCAACGGGCCAGTGCCACGCACTGGCCCGCGGTCAGCGCCAACAAATCGACCGCCGCCATCTCGATTTCCAGCCCCCGCCGTCCAGCGCTCATATAAAGGGTATCGAAACTCAGCGCACTCTGATCCAGCCACAACGGCAGGCGGCGTTTCTGCCCCAGCGGGCTGATGCCGCCCAGCACATAGCCGGTGACACGCTGGGCCAGATCGGCGTCGGCCATCTGCGCTTTCTTGCCACCGGCCGCCTTGGCCAGCGCCTTAAAATCCAGGCTAAGGTGCACCGGCACCATCGCCACCTGGGGCTGATCGTCGACCACCGCCAGCAGCGTTTTGAACACCCGACGCGGGTCCAGGTCCAACAGCTCGGCGGCTTCCAGCCCATAGCTTTCAGCAGCGGGATCGTGTCGATAACGATGCAGCCGGAAATCGACGCCCGCCTCCTCGGCCATTTTCACCGCCGGTGTCATGCGCGGTCCGGCTCGCGCAGCGCCTGCGCCCGCGCCCGTGCCTCGTCGGCGCCGCTGCGGTCGCCCTGCTCGGCGCGGGCGGCGGCCACCAACTCCCAAAGTTCAGCGCGGTAGACGTCATTATCCGGCGCCAGCCGCAAGGCGCGCTGGGCAAAGCCTTCAGCGGCGTGGCCGTCACCGTCTTCCAGGCGCAACAACGCCAGCTCGCGGTACAACCAGGAAGAGTTCGGCGCCATGGTCAGGGCCCGCTCCAAATAGCGACCGGCCGCCCCGGTCCGACCCTGGGCCCGGGCCTGCTCGGCGCGGCTCAGCAACGCCATGGCCGGCGACCCTTGCAACTCTGTACTCGCGGTCACCGGCTCCGCCTTTTCCGCCGGCGGCGTCACCGCGCAACCGGATAACACCAGCACCGCCAGCAGCGCTAGTCGAACCAGCCCTTGAACCATTCCATCACTCCTTCCTTAACCTGGGTCGCACTACCGCAACCGTCGCTTTGCTCCGGGATGGAGGCCACCAGCATCGGGTATTGGCGGGCGCCGGAACAGCCTTTACCACTGGTTTTTTTCCCGGACGGGTCCATCCAGACTTTTTTCACCCCCGGTGGTGGCGTTTGAGGCAGACTGGTCTGCGGCAGTCCGGCCATCAGCCGGCTCCACACCGGCAAAGCCCCCGAAGAACCAGTCACATGGGCGTTTTCGTTGTCGTCGCGACCTACCCACACCACCGCCAAATGGTTGCCGGAGAAGCCGGCGAACCAGGCATCACGGTATTCATCGCTGGTGCCGGTCTTGCCGGCCACTTTTAAATCCGCGGGCAACACCGAGCGGGCGGCGCGGGCGGTGCCCTTTTCGACCACCTGCTGCATGCCCCACTGGATCAAATAGGCGGGGCCGGAATCAAGCACCTCCTCGGTGTCCACCGGGTAGCGGGCCAACGGCTCGCCCTCCTTATCCAGCACATCGGTGATCGATCGCAGCGGCGTGGCGAAACCGCCGGTAGCCAGCGGCTGATACAACATCGCCACCTCGAAAGGCGTCATGCCGATACTGCCGAGCAGAATACTGGGGTAAGCCGGGATGGTCTTTTCGACCCCCAGTTGCGACAGGGTCCGCACCACCGCGTCGGGGCCCAGATCCATACCCAGGCGCACGGTGGCCTGGTTGCGTGAATACGCCAGCGCGTCCACCAGAGGGATGGGGCCCTTGGATTCACCGTCGAAGTTCTGCGGCGTCCAGGTTTTGCCGCTGGTCAGCGGCACGGTGATCGGCTCGTCCGCCACCGGGGTGGCAAGACTGTAGCGTTTCGGCTGCTGCAACGCGGTGAGCATCACCACCGGCTTGATCAGCGAGCCGATCGGGCGGGTCGCGTCCAGGGCGCGATTGAAACCCTGCTCGCGTGACTCACGACTGCCCACCAGCGCCAACACGTCGCCCTGCGCCGGCGCCACCACCACCACGGCGCCGTTCAGCGTATCACCGGAGCCGTCGATGCTGGCGAGATGCTCGCTGAGCGCTTTCTCCGCCGCCAGCTGAGCGAGCACATCCAGGGTGGAATGGATCCGCAGCCCGTCCTCACCGAGCACGTCGGCGGGATAATCGCGTGCCAGCTGACGACGCACCAGATCAATGAACGCCGGGAAGGCGTACAACGGCGACGCGCCGCGCGGCACCACCTCCAGGTCGCGCTCGCGGAAACGCTGATACTGCTGATCGCTCAGCGCGCCCTCTTCCAGAGCCACTTTCAGAACCGTATTGCGGCGCGCCAGGGCGCGCTCCGGGTTACGGCGCGGGTCGTAGTAGCTGGGGCCTTTGAGCAGGGCCACCAGGGTGGCAAGTTGATGCGGCTCCAATTCTTGCAAAGGCCGCCCGAAATAAAACTGGGCGCCCAGACCCATGCCGTGGATGGCACGCTTGCCGTCCTGGCCCATATACACCTCGTTGAGATAGGCCTCGAGAATCTGCTCCTTGCTGTAATGCAGCTCCAGCAACACCGCCATCGGCATTTCCACCAGCTTGCGGGCCAGCGTACGGTCCTGCGTGAGCCAGAAATTCTTCACCAGTTGCTGGGTCAGGGTGCTGCCGCCCTGCACCAGACCACCGGCTTTGACGTTGGCCACCATGGCGCGGGCCAGCCCCCGTGGCGACACTCCGTGGTGCTCATAGAAGTCACGATCCTCGATGGCCAATAGCATCTGCACCAACAGCGGCGGCACCCGTTCCAGCGGCACGAATACCCGGTCTTCGGTGTGACCCGGGTGGATGCTGCCGATCTGCAGAGGCTCCAGGCGCGCCAGGGAGTCGCCGTCGCCGCTCTGCAGGCCGCTGATGCGCCCGCCTTCCAACGTGACGCGGATACGCTGAGCCGGCTCACCGCCGTCGCTATCGCGGAAACCACGGGTGTGGATGACCAGGGTATTGCCGTCGGTGGTGTAGCTGCCCGGTGTGGGGGCGCCGCCGGCCCGCCGATAGCGCATCAACTCCAGCATTTTGAGCATGTCGTTGCGCGACAGAACCCGGCCCGGATAAAGCTCCACCGGGCGTGCATAAACACGCGCCGGCAACTGCCAGACATGGCTGTCGAACCGGTCGCGCACATAGGCGTCCAGATAGGCCATCCCGGCGGCCGCCAGCACCAGCAGCACCACCGATACCTTGGCCAGGAAGCGCCAACTGAACCAGCGCCGCCCCCCGGAACGGGGGTTTCGTTTGTTTCCCGACTTAGCGGGGCGGCGCGCGGACCCTTTACGGGCGGACGCCGGCTTTTTCGCATTCTTCGCCATGGTCGCGAGTATAGTGAGACGGTGACCGGGAGCCTACGTAAGAACACCCGGTTTTACACTTTGTTCCGCAAAGCCGGTTTGGCATGGAACGGCGCCACCACCATAATGGCTACTTTTGTTAACAGGCCCGGAGTCCGCATGGAAAAGAAATACCACGTTTACGCCCTCGGCAACGCCCTGGTGGATACCGAAGTGGAAGTAACCGATGAGTTCCTGACCCGTCTGGATTTGAGCAAGGGCCTGATGACCCTGGTCGACGAGGCGCGCCAGCGGGAACTGGTGGCGGCGCTGGCCGGCGAAGCCGAGCCTCACAAACACACCTGCGGCGGCTCCGCCTGCAACACCGTGGTGGCCGCCCGACATTTCGGCGGCAACGGCTATTACGCCTGCAAGGTAGCCGGCGACGAGACCGGTGACTTTTTCGTGCGCGACCTCCAGGCCGCCGGCGTCGACACCAACATGACCGGCGCTCGCGAGGACGGCGTGTCCGGCAAATGCCTGGTGATGATCACCCCGGACGCGGAACGCACCATGCTTACCTTCCTGGGCATCTCGCAGTTCGTCGGTGAACAGGAACTGGACGAGCAAGCCATCGCCGCCTCCCATTTCGTCTATCTCGAGGGCTATCTGGTCAGTTCCGACAGCGCCCGCGCCGCCGCGGTGCGCCTGCGCCAGTTGGCGAAAAAACACCAGGTGCGCACCTCACTGACGTTCTCCGACCCGGCGATGGTGCAGTTTTTTCGCGACGGCCTGGCGGAAATGCTCGGCGACGGCGTCGACCTGCTGTTCTGTAATGAGGCCGAAGCCCTCGGCTACACCGACACCGACAGCCCGCAGGCCGCCGTGGAAGCGCTCAAGCCGCTGTGCCGCAGCCTGGTGATGACACGGGGCGCGGAGGGCGCGCTGGTGTGGGACGGCGAACAGATGCATCACATCGAGGCGCCGGCGGTCAAAGCGATCGACACCAACGGCGCCGGCGACATGTTCGCCGGCGCGTACCTGTACGCCCTGACCCACGGCCACGACCACCCCACCGCCGGTAAACTGGCGGCCGCCGCCAGCGCGCGTCTGGTCACCGAGTTCGGCCCGCGCCTGCCCGCCCAGGCCCATCTGGAAGTGCGCAAGCAGGTACTGGGCAAATAAGAGGGGAGCGGGGAAGAAATGCAAGCAGTCTGCAAAACCGAGGACATCGGTGAGGAAAGCGCCCGCGAGTTCATGGTCGGCGACCAGCCGGTAATCGTGGTCAAATTCGACGGTCAGTTTCATGCTTATCTGAACTGGTGCCCACACCTGGGCATTGAACTGAATTTCATGCCCGACCAGTTCATGGACGACGACGGCCGTTTCCTGGTGTGCGCCAACCACGGTGCCCTGTTCGAGCCGGAAAACGGCGCCTGCCTGTCCGGCCCGTGCAGCGGTGACACCCTCACCGCGGTACCGCTGGAAGTCCGCGACGGGGAAATTTGGGTGGGCAACGTCGAAGCCACCGCTTAACCGAGCATTTGCAATGACCGACCAGGAAGGCTCCACCCATCCGTTCGACGCCCTCACCCCGGACGTAATCCTCGACGCCGTGGACAGTGCCGGCTTCGTCACCGACGGTCGTTTGATGGGACTCAACAGCTTCGAGAACCGGGTGTATCAAGTGGGGCTGGAAGACACTACGCCGGTGGTGGTGAAGTTCTACCGGCCGCAGCGCTGGAGCGATGCCCAGATTCTGGAGGAACACGCCTTCAGCCGCTTCCTGCGCGAACAGGAACTGCCGGTGGTGGCGCCCCTGGCGAACGACCGGGGCGAGACCCTGTTCTACCACGCCGGCTTTCGCTTCACCGTGTTCCCGCGTCAGGGCGGCCATGCGCCGGAACTGGCCAACGCCGACCATCTGCTGGTGCTCGGCCGGACCCTGGCCCGCTGGCACGCGGCCGGCAACGACCGCCCCTTCCAGACCCGTCCGGTCATCGACATTAGCGCCGACTGCCGGGCCGCCGTGAGTTACATCAACCAAGGCGTGGTGGACCCCAACTTCGCGGGACGCTACCGGGACCTGGGCGAAGCGCTGATCGAGGCCATCGAGAAGCGGCTGGCAGGCACCACCTGGCAGGCGATCAACGTGCACGGCGACTGTCACACCGGCAACATCCTGTGGCGCGACGACCTGCCCCACTTCGTCGACCTGGACGACAGCGTCCGTGGCCCCGCCATGCAGGATCTGTGGATGCTGCTGTCCGGGGACGCCGAGGAGAACAACCAGCAACTGCGCACCCTTGCCGAGGGCTACGAAACCTTTCTGCCTTTCCCCTGGCAGCAACGCACGCTGATCGAACCGCTGCGCGCCCGCCGCATGCTGCGCCACAGCGCCTGGCTGGCACAGCGCTGGGACGATCCGGCGTTTCCGCTGGCGTTCCCGTGGTTCGATTCACCGCGCTATTGGCAGGACCACATCAACGATCTCGAGCAGGAGCTGGCCACCATGCAGCGCTTGCTGGAACACTGAACCGGCCTCAAAGCACCGGAAGTAACACCGGCACCGGCGCGTCCAGCACGAAGGCCTCGGCGCTCATCCGCGTGCGCCAGGCGAGGATATCCACCCCCGCCGCCGCCGCCTGACGGAGAAGCCGCCCGTAGACCGGGTCGACATCGTCGGCGGGTCCGGCGGAACGCGCGCCGCCGTGCTGAACACAGAAGAACAGCACCGCCCGGTGGCCCTGCTCGCGGGCCGCCATCAGAGTGCGCAAATGCTTTTGCCCGCGCTCGGTCACCGAGTCGGGAAAGCGAATCGCGCCATCGTCCGCTTCGCCGGGCGCCGGCCCCAGGGTCACGTTCTTCACCTCAATATAGGTATGCGGGGCCCCACGCTCGCCCAACGCCAGATCAAAGCGGCTCTCCGCGAAGGTCACTTCGCGCTCCACGCCGTCCGCCGGTGACAGGCCGTCGATGCGGCCGGCGCTCAGCGCCTCGGCCACCAGGGCGTTGGTACGGCCGGTATTCACCCCCGCCCAGTGGCCGTGCGCCACCCGCACCGCTTCCAGGGTATGGCGGTACTTGCGCTTGGGGTTGCCGCTGTCGGAGATCAGCGCCGCTTGCTCCTGGTCGGGCAGCACGCAGTTTTTCATCGAGCCGGTGTTCGGGCAGTGCACCGTGGTTTCACTGCCGTCGGGCAGGCGCACATCGGCGAGAAAGCGCTTATAGCGGCGCAGCAGCGTCACCTCGCGCAGAGGGGGATCAAAATTCACGGTCTCTCCAGATAGGCGCGCAGCCGCTCAAGGGCGTCGTGCAGGCGGCTTTCCTCGCAGGTGTAGGCGAGTCGCAGATAGCGTTCGGGATGATGGTGGGCGCCGAAATCCAGGCCCGGCGTCAGCGCCACCCCGGTGCGCTCCAACAGGTCACGGCAGAACGCGAAGCTGTCGTCGGTGTAAGCGCTCACATCCAGATACAGGTAGAAGGCGCCCTCGGCGCCGCCCACCACCGGCAGGCCCATGCCGGGCAGGGCCTCCATCAGCAGGGTGCGGCGCCGGTCGAGAAGCTGCCGCCGTTGCTCGGCGATCGCCAGGCTTTCCTCGCCGAAGGCGGCCATGGCGGCGTGCTGGGCCACCGTGGCCGGTGCCAGAAACCAGTTCTGCGCCAGCCGCTCGATGGCCGGCACCCAGGCTTGCGGCGCCACCAGCCAGCCCAGCCGCCAGCCGGTCATGCCGAAGTACTTGCTGAAGCTGTTGATCACCACCGCATCGTCACCGTGGCGCAACACCGTGTCCGCCGGCACGCCGTAACACAGCCCCTGATAAATCTCGTCCACCACCAGGGTGCCGCCGCGTGCCGTGCAGGCGCTGGCCAGACCGGCCAGCTCGGCGCCGTCGGTGCGGTTGCTGGTGGGGTTGTCCGGGCTGGCCACCATCGCCACCCGGGTACGGTCGGTCCAGGCGCCCTCGAGCACTGCGGCGGTCAGGCGGAAGCCGTTCTCCGGCTGCAAAGGCAGGGCGCGGGGCACGCCCCCGAACATCGTCACGAACTGGCGGTTGCAGGGGTAGCCCGGGTCGCACAGCAGCACTTCGTCGCCGGCGTTCAGCAGGGCGCCCATCACCAGTTGCAGCGCCCCGGAGGCGCCCGGGGTCACCACCACCTGCGCGGCGCTCACCGGGGCGCCGAGCCGCTGGCGGTAATCTTCGGCGATCGCTTCGCGCAGCGCCGGCAAGCCGGCGGCGGGCGTGTAACGCGTCTGGCCCCGGTCCAGCGCCCGCCGCGCCGCGTCCATAATCGGCGCGGCGCAGGGGAAGTCCGGTTCGCCCACTTCCAGGTGCAGAATGTCATGGCCGGCGGCTTCCAGGGCCTGGGCCCGCTCCAGCAAGGCCATGACATGAAACGGCGGCGCCTGTTCGGCAAGATGAGACAAGATGGGACGCTTCAAGAAAAACCCCTTTCCTGTGGCCTGGGTGTCGTTATAATCCCGTGGTTTCGCCACGCAATGCGTGCGCGGGCAAGGGAAAGCCCCCGCTTTCGCAAGCCGCTCCAACAGCGAGTCTCAACGGTAAAAGTGCGACTGTGCTGAATAGTGACAAGGCTTGCAATAAAGCGGTAAGGTCGAAGATTACACTATTATCTGTCCTGGATTGGGCGGCCCTGAAAAGGGCGGCTGTCGCCTGCAGGGATCTGGGCTCTTAGGTAGCGAGTCGTGACTATGTTAAGGGAGTTGATCAAGATGGCCACCGGTAGCAAGAGTAAAAAGAAAACGGCCAGCAAGGCGGGCAGCGCGGCTTCCAAAAAAGCCACCACAAAAACTTCGACTGCGAAAAAAGCAGCCCCGAAGAAAGCCGCCGTGAAGAAGACCACGGCAAAGAAAGCCGCCGCCAAAACCACCCCTAAACGCGCAGCCGCCAAATCCACCGCCGCGGCCCCGGCCAAAAAGACCGCCACCAAGAAAACCGCGGTAAAGAAAGCGCCGGCGAAGAAAGCCGCCGCCAGCAAAGCCACGGCGCGGAAAGCCACCACCACCCCGACCGCCAAAAAAGCCGCCAGCAAGAAGCCGGCCGCCAAGCCGGCGGCCAAGAAAGCCGCCGTCAAAAAGGCAGCCGCCCCAAAAGCCACGGCCAAAAAAGCGACCGTGAAGAAAGCCGCGGCCGCCAAGACCACCACCAAGCCCGCGACCCGAAAAACAGCGGCCAAACAGAGCGCGGCCAAGAAGGCGCCGGCAAAAGCCGCTGCCCGCAAAGCCGCCAAGCCCGTCGCTAAAAAGGCGGCGGTGAAGAAAAGCACCGCTCGGAAGGCACCGGCGGCCGCGGCCACCAAGACGACGGGCAAGAAAGCCAGCCGTCCGGCCGCCGCCAAGCCGACCAGCACGCGTTCCCCGGGAATCGCCAGGAGGGCCACCGGCAGCACGGACAAGCCGCCGTCCCGTTCTCCATCTTCCAATCAGGTGACATCAAAGGTGAAGAAATCCCCATCCTCCGCCGCTAAGGCGGAAACGCTCATTCATGGTTTTACGCCTTACACGGCCAATCAAGGCGAGGAGTACATGAACGACGCACAACGCGCCCATTTCCGTCAGATTCTACTGGCCTGGCGCCAGGAATTGATGGAAGAAGCGGACCGCACCATGCACCATCTCCAGGACGAAGTGGCCAACTTGCCGGACCCGGCCGACCGTGCCACCCAGGAAGAAGAGTTCGCTCTGGAACTGCGCACCCGCGACCGCGAGCGCAAACTGTTGAAGAAAATCGAAAAGGCGCTCGACCAGATCGATAAAGACGACTACGGCTTCTGCGATGCCTGCGGCATCGAGATCGGCATCCGCCGCCTGGAAGCCCGCCCCACCGCCGAGCTTTGCATCGACTGCAAGGAACTGGCGGAAATCAAGGAAAAACAGCTGGCCGGGTGAACCGGCCGTACCGGGGGCGCTTCGCCCCCACGCCATCGGGGCCGCTGCATTTCGGCTCGCTGGTAACGGCGCTGGCCGGCTGGCTGGATGCCCGTTACCACGGCGGCCAGTGGCTGCTGCGTATCGACGACCTGGATCCACCCCGCCAGCAACCCGGGGCGGTGGATGCGATCCTGCGGCAATTGGAGGCCTTCCAGTTGCACTGGGACGGCGATCCCGTCTATCAAAGCCGACGGGCCGACCGCTATCAGCGGGCGGTCGACACCCTGGTTGCCGAGGGCAAGGCGTTTTATTGCACCTTGTCACGCAAGCAACTGAAAGCCCTGGATCATATTCACCCCGGACCCGCCGTGGCCCAGCCGCCGGGCCCGGACCGGGCGGTGCGGCTGGCGGTACCCGACGCCCCGCTGTGGCTCGACGACCGGCTGCAAGGCCGGGTGCACGCCGATCTGGCCCAGGAGGGCGGCGCCTTCGTGATCCGCCGCCGGGACGGCCTGTTCGGCTACCAACTGGCGTGCGCGCTGGACGATACCGAAATGGGCATTACCGATGTGGTGCGCGGCAGCGACCTGCTGGCCTCCACCCTGCGCCAGCAATGGGTGCTGGAGTGCCTGGGCAAGGCCGCGCCATGCTACGCTCATCTGCCCGTGGTGATGGACCCGGCGGGCGGCAAGATGAGCAAGTCCGCCGGCGCCGCCGCGCTGGATGGCGACCGGCCCGGCGGCGCGCTGTTCCTGGCGCTGGGTTACGTCGGGCTGACGCCGCCGGCGGCACTGCGCGATGCCGGCGTGGCGGAGCAACTGGCCTGGGCGCGGGCGAACTGGACGCCCGCCAGCCAGCCCGGTGGGCGCCGGCTGCCGCCGCCCTCGATTTAGGAAGCGACCATGTACACCGACCGGCTTCTGATCATTTTCATCCTCGGCACCTACCTGTTGTCGCCGTCACTGATTGACTGGTGGAGCGAGGGTGGCCGGGCCTGGTACCGCCCCTATTTAGTGTGGCTGGGATTGATCGCGTTGAGCTACTGGATCACCAGGAGTCGGGATGTCGATGGCCTATAGCGTCAGCGATCTGATCCTGATCGCCGGCGCCTACCTGCTGTTCCTGTTCCTGGTGGCGTGGATCACCGAAAAGGGCTGGATTCCGGCGCGCCTGGTGCGCCACCCGGCGGTCTATGTATTCTCCCTGGGCGTCTACGCCAGCGCCTGGGCGATTTACGGTTCGGTGGGCTATGCCCACGACTACGGCTACAACTTCCTCGCTTATTTCCTGGGCATTTCAGGCGTGTTCCTGCTGGCGCCAATACTGCTGGCGCCGATACTGCGGCTCACCACCACCTATCAGCTCGGCTCCCTGGCTGATCTGTTCGCGTTCCGCTATCGCAGCCGTCTGGCCGGCGCGCTGACCACGGTAATGATGGTGGTGGGCATGCTGCCGCTGCTGTCGATGCAGATCAAAGCGGTGGCGGAATCGATCCAGATACTTACCGGCGAACCGGACCCGGCCTGGGTGGCCTTCTGGTTCTGCCTGCTGATCACTCTGTTCGCGATTCTGTTCGGCGCCCGCCATGCCACCGCCCGCGAACGCCACGAGGGCCTGGTGATGGCCATCGCCACCGAATCACTGATCAAGGTGGCGGCGTTCGTGGCGGTGGCTCTGATCGGCCTGTTCGGCGTGTTCGACGGGCCCAGCGGACTGGGGGTGTGGCTTGATCAGCACCCGGAAATGCTATCCCGTCTGTATGCGCCCCTGCAGGACAACACCTGGCACACCTTGATCATGGCGTTTTTTGTCTCCGCCGTGGTGATGCCGCACATGTTCCACATGGCGTTCACGGAAAACCTCAACCCGCGCGCCCTGGTGTCCGCCAGTTGGGGCCTGCCGCTGCTGTTCCTGGTTATGGCACTGTGCGTGCCCATCATCCTCTGGGCAGCGCTGGCCAGTAACGCCACCACCTCGCCGGACTACTTCACCCTCGGCGTGGGCCTGGCCAACGGAGGCGGTGGCGCGGTGCTCGGCTACCTGGCCGGGCTGGCCGGCGCCAGCGGCATGCTGATCGTCGCTATTCTGTCGCTGTCGGGCATGTGCCTGAACCACCTGATCCTGCCGGCCAGCCCACTGAATTCCGCCCAGGATCTGTATCGGAACCTGCTGTGGACCCGGCGCGTGCTGATCGCCGCGATCCTCGCCCTGGCGTATGTGTTCTACCGCCTCGCCGGGCCCAATCATTCGGCGGTCGAGCTGGGCGTGCTGTCCTTCGTGGCGGCCCTGCAATTCGTACCCGGCCTGATCGGCACCCTGTTCTGGCCTTCCGGCAACCGCAACGGCCTGTTCGCCGGCCTGTGCGCCGGCTTCATGGTGTGGCTGGCGGCCCTGCTGCTGCCCATGGTGTATCCGGACTGGCACGCGCAAACCCTGGTGGAGATGTTCGGCCTGCGTGGCGCCGAAGGGGCGCAGCACTGGAATCAGGTCGCCATTGTCTCGATGGTGCTCAATGGCATCGTCTACGCCATCGTTTCCATCGTCACGCCGATGTCGCGGTCGGAACGCAACGCCGCCGAAGCGTGCGCCGTGGACAGCCTGCGGCGCCCCTATCGCTGGGATCTGAGCGCGCAAAACGTGGACGAATTCGTCACCGCCCTGAGCGGCCCGCTGGGCCCGGGCACCGCCGCCCGCGAGGTGGACATGGCGCTCGGCGACCTGCAATTGCACACCGGCGAAACACGCCCCTATGCGTTGCGGCGGCTGCGCGACCAGTTGGAAACCAACCTGTCCGGGCTGCTGGGGCCGTCCGTGGCCCACCAGTTGATGGACGACAACCTGCCCTACAAACCCCAGGACGGCGAATCCAGCGAGGACATCCAGTTCATCGAATCGCGCCTGGAACAGTACCGTGACCGCCTCTCCGGCCTGGCCGCCGAACTGGACAGCCTGCGCCGCTTCCACCGCCAGACCCTGCTGGAACTGCCCATGGGGGTGATTTCCCTGGGCGGCGACGGCGAGATCATCGGCTGGAACCGGGCCGTGGAATACCTCACCGGGATCGACGCCGAGCGCACCATCGGCTCGAGACTGGCCCATCTGCCCGCGCCCTGGGGTGATCTGCTGTCGGAATTCGGGCGCGGTGAAGCGATGCATGAACCGCAGCGTCATCTGGAAGTAGACGGCCAGTCCCGCTGGGTCAGCCTGCATAAGTCGCTGATTCAAAGCCCCGGGCCCAGCGAACAGGCCGGCGGCCTGGTGCTGGTGCTGGAAGACATCACCGAACTGCGGCAAATGGAGTCGCATCTGGCCCACAACGAGCGCCTGGCCTCGATCGGACGGCTCGCGGCGGGCGTCGCCCATGAGATCGGCAACCCGGTCACCGCCATCGCCTGTCTGGCGCAGAACCTGGACGGCGAATGCGACCGCGAGGAACAGAACCTGAGCGCCAAGCAAATCATGGAGCAGACCCGCCGGATCACCCGCATCGTCGAATCCCTGGTCACGTTCAGCCACTCCGGCGGCCTGCGCGACACCATCCAGGGGCCGGTGAACGTGGCCGCCACCGCGGCGGAGGGCATTGCTCTGTTGCTGCTCGACCCGGACCATCGCGAACAGCGGTTTGAAAACCACTGCGCGCCGGACCTGGAAGTGGTCGGCGATCCGCAGCGTCTGCTGCAGGTGTTCGTCAACCTGCTCGGCAACGCCGCGGACGCCAGCGACCCGGGCGAAACGATCCACGTGCGCAGTGAAGACCACGGCGACAAAGTGCGCATTCAGGTGGAAGATCAGGGCCACGGCATCGCGGCGGAATTGCGTGACGCTCTGTTTGAGCCTTTTGTTACCAGCAAGCCCCCCGGCAGAGGCACGGGGCTGGGTCTGGCGCTGGTTTACAGTATTATCGAGGACCACCAGGGCACGGTGTGGGTGGAAAGCCCCATAGACGGCCACCGTGGCACCCGCTTTATCATCGAGTTGCCGCGCTTTACCGACGGCGCCTCGATCACGCATTAAAAAAGGAACGGCACCATGAGCCACATCCTGATCGTTGAAGACGAGCCGGTGATTCGAGGCGCCCTGCGCAAACTACTGGAACGACACGATCACTCCGTGGCTGAGGCGGAATCCGTGGAGCAAGCCCGCGAAGACGGCCTCACTCAGTGCGACCTGATCATCAGTGACCTGCGTCTGCCCGGCGAACCGGGCACCGCGCTGATCGAACTGGCGGCCCCGGTGCCGGTGTTGATCATGACCAGCTACGCCAGCCTGCGCTCGGCGGTGGACGCAATGCGCGAGGGCGCGGTGGACTATATTCCCAAACCCTTCGACCACGATGAAATGCTGATGTCGGTGCAGCGGGTGCTCAAGGAAGGGCGCATCAACCGGGGCAACCAGGCACTGCGCCAGGACATGGAGCGAACCTACCCGGTGCGCGCCATGATCGGCGACTGCGAACCCATGCGCGACCTCAAGCACCGTATCAGCCGGGTCGGCCCCACCGACACACCGGTTCTGATTCTCGGCGAAGCCGGTACCGGCAAGGAACTCACCGCCCGGGCCCTGCACGAACACAGCGAGCGCGCCGGCGCGCCGCTGGTGACGGTGCACTGCGCCGCCTTGCCCAAGACCCTGCAATTGGAAGAACTGTTCGGCAGTGACAACCAACCCGGCCGCATCGAAAACGCCGACGGCGGCACCTTCTTTCTCGACGAAGTCGGCGAGCTCTCCAACGAGGCGCAAAGCCGGCTTTTGACGCTGCTGGAACAAGGGGAAATCCACCGCCAGGGCTCACTGTCGCCGCGTCGCGTGGACGTTCGCGTGATCGCCAGCAGCCAGATGGATCTGCCCGCGCGGGTCACCGACGGACGTTTCCGCGAGGACCTCTACTACCGTCTGAACGTGATGGAGCTGGAACTGCCGCCGCTACGCGAACGCGAGGACGACATCGAACAACTGGCCGCCACGCTGCTGACCCGCAGTTGCGAGAAGCTCAGCCGTGGCGCCTTGCACTTCACGGAGGCGGCCCAGGCCGCCATGCGCGGCTACAGCTGGCCGGGCAATGTGCGCGAACTGGAGAACGTGATTGAACGGGCGGTGATTCTTACCGAGGAAGACGGCATCGGCCCGGCGCAACTGGGTCTGAATCCGAACCGCACACCGCAACGGGTCAGCCGGGCCAGCCTGGATCCCTCGGAGGACCTGTCCCTGGAGGACTATTTCACCCGCTTCGTGCTGGAGAACCAGGACAGCATGACCGAGACGGAACTGGCCCAGAAGCTGGGAATCAGCCGAAAAAGCCTGTGGGAACGCCGGCAACGCCTGGGCATACCCAGACGAAAAAGCACCCGCCGCTGAATTTCAGCGCTTGCCTTTGTGGATTCAATGAGTGAATGAAGCGTCAGAGAGGGGCGCTACCCCCAAAGTGTTACCTTACTACACAGACCGGTAACAGGTGTGCTACCGCGCCGAAGCTTATAACTGTTCACATTTCACCATTTTTTTGTAAGTTATTGATTTTTAAGGATTTAACAACTTGTTGCAATGGAAAAACCATCCATGCACTATGAATCCCACGCCACATAAGCAAAACAACAACGGCGTTAAGGCTCATAATAAGAACAAGAAAAGAAGAAGAATAAACTTGGAGCCAACACAAAATGCCGTAACAAAACTTGGTTATGGCGCAAGGCAGAAAAAAACACAAACAATAACAACAACAGAATCAGCGCATAGGGGATCACAACCAAGGTTGTGGTCCCTTTTTACTTTCCAGGACCTCCACTTTCCTCACTCCGAACAGACCGCCCGCCCTTTCTCCAGATCGAATAACCGGCCCCTGGCAAAAAGTGCTACCATGCCGCCTTTCATTTCGTCAGGACGTTTTTTGCTCAATGGCACGTAACCTTTCACCGAGGCTTAAAAGCGCCCTCACCTGGCTTATCATGCCCGTGGTCTGGGCCGACGCGATTCTAACCTGGGTCCTCGCCCGGCTGGCCGGCATCGTTCTCTACCCGGTACGCCTATTGGGCCGCCCACTGGCAGTATTGACTGGCGCCACCGGCAAAGGTTCCGCTGGTGACACCGCCCTCCCCGAGGCACGGATCATCCCCCGGGACCAGCACCCGATTTCCCGCAAGCAGATATCCCGCGCCGCGCTCAATGTGCTGTATGGGTTGCACGAGCAGGGTTTTCAAGCGTTTCTGGTGGGCGGCTGTCTGCGCGACCTGCTGTGCGGTCGCGAGCCCAAGGATTTCGACGTCGTCACCGACGCTACGCCGGAACAGGTACAGCGTCTTTTCAAACGCAGCCGCATCATCGGCCGACGCTTCCAGATCGTGCATGTGCGTTTCGGCCGCGAGGTGATCGAAGTCTCCACGTTCAGGGCCTTCCAGCGCGACGACCAGGCGCTCGACCGCGACCAGCACTCCGCCCATGAAGAAACCGGGCTGGTGCTGCGCGACAACACCTGGGGCAGCATCGAAGAAGACGCCCTGCGCCGCGATTTCACCATCAACGCGCTCTACTACAATATCGCCGACTTCGCTCTTTACGACTTCGTCGGCAGCCGGCGCGCCATCGAACGCGGCGAGATCAGCCTGATCGGCGACCCGGAACAACGCTACCGGGAAGACCCGGTGCGCATGCTGCGCGCCGCCCGCTTCGCCGCCAAACTGGGCTTCCGCCTGGACCAGAAAGCCAGCCGCAAAATCCCCGAGTTGGCCGAATTGCTGCTGCAGGTGCCACCGGCACGGCTGTTCGACGAGGTCTTGAAACTGTTCCTCAGCGGCCACGCCCGCGCCTCCATGGAGCAGCTACAAGCGCTGGGCCTGTTCCACTTCCTGTTCCCGGAAACCGACCGGAGCCTGAAAGGCGCCCAGGGCAAGATCTGGGAAAAGCTGATTTTCGCGGCCATGGATAACACCGACCGGCGGCTGGCGGAGGACAAACCCGTGACCCCGGCCTTCATCTTCGCCGTGCTGCTGTGGCCGGTGGCGGTGGCACGGCTGGAAAAACTGCGTGCCGACGGCATGCCGCCGGCGCCGGCGCTGCACAAGGCCGCCGGCTGGGCGCTCAACCAACAGGTTCAGCACACCGCCATTCCGCGCCGTTTCTCCACCGTGATGCGCGAAATGTGGGATCTCCAGGATCGCCTGCCGCGCCGCGGCGGACGTCGCGCCGAGGCGCTGGTGCAGCATCCGCGCTTTCGCGCCGCCTATGATTTCCTGCTGCTGCGCGAGCAGGCCGGTGAGCTGCCCACCGGTCTTGGCGACTGGTGGACACGCTACCAGGACGCCGACGAAGACCAGCGGGAAGCGATGGTACAGGCGCTCGGCCCCAACCAGGGCGCCAGCGGCGGCGGCAAACGCCGGCGGCGTCGGCGCAAGCCGGCCGGCGGCCAGGGCTGACGACGCATGGTGGTGATCGGCCTGGGCGGCAATCTGGCGGATCCCCGCCGGCAACTGTGCCGGGCCCTTGAGGCTCTGGCCGCGCTGCCGGGCACCCGCCTGGCCCGTCATTCCGATCTCTACGCCAGTGCCCCGGTCGGGCCCCAGGACCAGCCCGACTTCATCAATGCGGTGGCGGTGCTCGACACCACTTTGGCCCCGCTCGCCTTACTGGATGCCCTGCAAGGGCTGGAAACCGCCGCCGGCCGCGAGCGGCACCGGCATTGGGGCGAGCGCACCCTGGACTTGGATATCCTGCTCTGGGACGACCAGGTGATCGACCTGCCGCGCCTCACCGTTCCGCACCCCCAGCTCACGCAGCGCGCCTTCGTTATCGGCCCACTGGTCGACCTGCTGCCCGATTGCCGCTTGCCGGACAGCACCCCGGTAGCCGACTATTGGCCTGCGGTCGCCGCCCAGCCACTGCAGCGCCTGCACTGCCTGGAGGAGGATCAATTTGCTGACCGAACGCATTAACCGTCTGCGCGACAACGGCGATCTGCCCCGTTTTATCGCCGTGGAAGGCCCCATCGGCGCCGGCAAGACCACCCTCGCCCAGCGTCTGGCGGACACCTTCGGTTTTGACACGCTGTTCGAACGCGTCGACGACAACCCCTTTCTCACCCGCTTCTATCAGGATCCGGCCCGCTTCGCCCTGCAGACCGAGCTGTTTTTCCTGTTCCAACGGGCGGACCAGTTGCGCCAGCTTCGCCAGCAGGACCTGTTTTCCGGGCCACGGGTGGCGGATTTTCTGGTCGACAAGAACCGTCTGTTCGCCGAGGTGAACCTCGACGAGGACGAGTTCGCGCTCTACGACAACGTCTACCAGCACATGCTGATCGACGCCCCGGCGCCGGATCTGGTGATCTATCTGCAGGCGCCCACGCCGGTACTGCGCCAACGGGTGTTGAAACGGGGCAACGCCTTCGAGCAGCGCATCGCCCCGGACTACCTCGACCGCCTCAATGACGCCTACACCCGTTTTTTCCATTTCTACGACCGGGCGCCGCTGCTGATCGTCAACGCGGCGGAAATCGATCTGGTCAACGGTGAGGCGGACTATCAACAACTGGTGGCCGAGTTGCTGGACATCCGCACCGGGCGCCACTATTTTAACCCCCGACCGCTGGTCTAATCGCAGTTTCCCGGGGGAAGACACCCATGCCCGTTACCATCCGCACCCTTAACAAACGCAAGCAGGACGGCGAAAAGTTCTCCATGCTCACCGCCTACGACGCCACCTTCGCGCGTCTGATCAGCGAAGCGGGCGTGGAAGCCATCCTGATCGGCGACTCCCTGGGTAACGTCATCCAGGGCCGCGACAGCACCGTGCCGGTGACCCTGGAAAACATGGTCTACCACACCCAGTGCGTGGCCCGGGGCAACCAGGGCAGCCTGGTGCTGGCCGACGTGCCCTTCCTCGGCGCCGCCACCCTGGACCGCATCCTCGACGCCAGCGGCGCGTTGATGCAGGCCGGCGCCAATATGGTCAAGCTCGAGGGCGGCGCCTGGCTGGCCGAGGCGGTGACGGTGCTCAAGCGCAACGGCGTGCCGGCCTGCGTGCATCTGGGCCTGACCCCGCAGGCGGTCAACGCCTTCGGCGGCTACCGGGTCCAGGGCAAGGACGAGCAAGGCGCCCGGGAACTGCTGGAAGCGGCCGTGGCCCTGGAGCGGGCCGGCGCCGCCATGCTGCTGCTGGAGTGCGTGCCGCGCGCCCTGAGCGCCGAAATCACCGCCGCCGTGAACATTCCGGTGACCGGAATCGGCGCCGCGCCGGAGTGCGACGGCCAGGTGCTGGTGATGCACGATATGCTCGGGCTCAACCCGAACCCGGCGCGCTTCGTGAAGGATTTCATGGCGGACGCCGGCGGTGACCTCGCCGCCGCGTTCCGCGCCTACGACCGGGCCGTGAAAGACGGCCAGTTCCCCGCCGAACAGCACTGCTTCTGACCATGGAACTGCTGCATACCGTCGCCGAGGTGCGCGAACGCGTGCGCCAGTGGCGCCAAGCCGGAAAACGGATCGGTTTCGTGCCCACCATGGGCAACCTCCACCCCGGTCACCTGAGCCTGGTGCGCGAAGCCCAGCACCACAGCGACGAGGTGGTGGTCTCGATTTTCGTCAACCCCACCCAGTTCGGCCCCAACGAGGACTTCGACGCCTACCCGCGCACCCTGGACGCGGACTGCGCGCAACTGCGCGAGGCCGGGGTGGCCATGGCGTTCGCGCCGCCGGTGGAGGAAATCTACCCGTTGGGCGCGAACCAGACCTGGGTGGACGTGGACAGCCTGGGCGATTACCTGTGCGGCGCCGACCGGCCCGGGCATTTTCGCGGCGTGACCACGGTGGTAAGCAAATTATTTAATATCGTTCAACCCGATTCGGCGGTGTTCGGCGAGAAGGATTTTCAACAACTGGCGGTGATCCGCCGCATGGTGGCGGAACTGCTGATGCCGGTGCGTATTATCGGCGCCGCCACCGACCGCGAACCGGACGGCCTGGCCCGCAGCTCCCGCAACGGCTTCATGACCGCCGAAGAACGCACCCGGGCGCCGCTTCTCCAGCAGCAGCTGCAGGAGGGGCGGCGCGCCATCGAGGCCGGCGAACGGGACTACCGAACCCTGGAACGGCGTCTGGCGGCATCGCTCGCCACGCACGGCTTTGACGTCGATTACGTCACCGTCGCCAACGCCGACAGCCTGGCGCCGGCCGACCCCGGGGATCGCGCCCTGGTGATCGCGGCGGCGGCGCGCCTGGGGCGCCCCAGATTGATCGACAATGTCACCGTGAAATTGGCTGAAACTGCCCTATAATGCCGCCTCCGGGCGCCGGCGGTTTATTGTATGTGACCGGTGATTCATGCATACTGCCGCCCCCCTGTCAGCGGCCGTTATTCAGTGTCCGCGCAAGGGTTGTTTAGAGAGGTACCAACATGCAGTGCACCATGCTGAAAGCCAAGTTGCACCAGGCCCGCGTTACCCACGCGGAACTTGAGTACGAAGGCTCCTGCGCCATTGACGGCCGTCTGATGGACATGGCCGGCATCCTTGAGTATGAACAAATCCAGATTTACAACCTGGATAACGGCGAGCGCTTCGAAACCTACGCCATTCGCGGCGAAGAAGGGTCAAAGATGATTTCCGTGAACGGCGCCGCCGCGCACAAGGCGGGACCCGGGCACCGGGTGATCATTTGCGCCTACGCCAACTACTCCAGCTCCGAGCTGATTAATTATAAGCCCCGTCTGATCTACATGGACGAAGGCAACGAGGTGAAAGGGACCAGCAACGCCATCCCGGTTCAGGTGGCTTGAGCCCCTGCACCATCTCGCCCTGAACGCCGGCCTTGAGCCGGCGTTTTTGTATCTATCCCCGACCTATCCCCGAGGCTACTCCCCTCCCCGCTCGTGTTTCTCTTCGCCTTTGGTAGTAGACGCCCCCCGCCGACCTCCGCTAGCGGTACACTGTGGGCGTTGCCGTTTGCTTAACGTCTGTTTAGACAATAGTTTAATTCCAGGCGTGTCGCCGTCGGCACGATAATACGGCGCCGTATTACCCCGCGACTCAGGGCGGGGCGGCCAGACAAAAAACATCAGCGGGCAGTACGAAGGAGGCTGACATGTCCGAGCACAAGACCTACCCGGTTCCGGAGGCGTTTAAACGCCAGACACTGATGGATCGGCAAACCTACGATCGCTGGTACCAGCAATCCATCGACGATCCCGATACGTTCTGGGCCGAGCGCGCGGACCAACTGCTCGACTGGCAAACCCGCTGGGACAGGGTCAGCGACTGGGACTTTAAAGAGGGTCGTGCGGCCTGGTTCCAGGGCGGCAAGCTCAACGCCTGCTACAACTGCGTCGACCGCCACCTGCCCAAGCGCGCCCAGCAGACCGCCATCATCTGGGAAGGCGACGAGCCGGACCAGGAAAAGCACATCACCTACCAGGAGCTGTTCGAGCAGGTATCACGCTTCGGCAACGCCCTGAAGGATCGCGGCGTCAAGAAAGGCGACCGGGTGGTGATCTACATGCCGATGGTGCCGGAAGCGGCCTACGCCATGCTCGCCTGCGCCCGTATCGGCGCGATTCACTCGGTGGTGTTCGGCGGCTTCTCGCCGGAAGCGCTCAAGGACCGCATCCAGAATGCCGGCGCCTGTGCGCTGATCACCGCCGATGAAGGCGTGCGCGGTGGCCGTACCGTGGCGCTCAAGGCCAACGCCGACAAGGCCCTGAGCGGCTGCGATTCAGTCCACACCTGCGTGGTGGTGGAACGTACCGGCGGCGACATCGAGTGGGACGACCGGCGTGATGTCTGGTACCACGACGCGCTGGCGAAAGCGGATGCGGACTGCGAACCGGAATGGGTCGACAGCGAGGATCCACTGTTCACGCTGTACACCTCCGGCTCCACCGGCAAGCCCAAGGGTGTGGTCCACACCACCGCCGGCTATCTGCTGCAAAGCGCGCTCACCCATAAATACGTGTTCGACTATCAGGAAGGCGACATCTACTGGTGCACCGCCGACGTGGGCTGGATCACCGGCCACAGCTATATCGTCTATGGCCCCCTGGCCAACGGCGCCACCACTCTGATGTTCGAGGGCGTGCCCACCTATCCGGACGCCTCCCGCCACTGGCAGGTGGTGGACAAGCACAAGGTCAACATCTACTACACCGCGCCCACCGCGATCCGCGCCCTGATGGGCCAGGGCGACGAGCCGGTGACCAAAACCGACCGCTCCAGCCTGAAACTGCTGGGCACCGTGGGCGAGCCGATCAACCCGGAAGCCTGGCAGTGGTACCACAAGGTGGTGGGCGAAGAGCGCTGCCCGATCGTCGACACCTGGTGGCAGACCGAAACCGGCGCCATCATGATCGCGCCGCTGCCCGGCGCGGTGGACCTGAAGCCCGGCTCCGCCACCCTGCCCATGTTCGGCGTGCAGCCGGGACTGATGGATCCGGACGGCAAGGAACTGGACGGCGCCACCTCCGGGAACCTGGTGATCAAAGCCAGCTGGCCGAGCCAGATCCGCACCGTCTACGGCGACCATCAGCGCATGATCGACACCTACTTCAGCGCTTACCCGGGTTACTACTTCACCGGCGACGGCGCCCGCCGCGACGAGGACGGCTACTGGTGGATCACCGGCCGGGTCGACGACGTGCTCAACGTCTCCGGGCACCGTCTGGGCACCGCCGAGATCGAGTCCGCCCTGGTGCTGCACAAGAGCATCTCCGAAGCCGCCGTGGTCGGCTACCAGCATGAGGTCAAAGGCCAGGGCATCTACGCCTATGTGTCGTTGATGCGCGGCAGCGAAGGCAGCGAGGACCTGATCAAGGAGCTGCGTGACCTGGTGACGCAGGAAATCGGACCGATCGCCAAACCGGATCTGATCCACTTCGCGCCGGGCCTGCCCAAGACCCGCTCCGGCAAGATCATGCGGCGCATCCTGCGCAAGATCGCCGCCGACGAGCTGGACAGCCTGGGCGACACCTCCACGCTGGCGGATCCGGGCGTGGTGGACGAACTGATCAAAACCCGCAAGAACAACGGCGACCGCTGAACCCCTGCCCTGCTGTGATAAAAGAAAAGGCGGCCCGAGGGCCGCCTTTTCTATGGTTGCGGGAGCCTGGGAAAGATCAGCTTTCCTTGGCTTCTTTCATCGACAGCTTGATGCGACCGCGCTGGTCCACGTCGAGGACTTTCACTTTGATCATGTCGCCCTCGTTGACGTAGTCCGACACCTTCTCCACCCGCTCTTCGGCGATCTGGGAAATGTGCAGCAGGCCTTCGGTGCCGGGCATGATCTGCACGAAGGCGCCGAAATCCACCACGCGCATCACCTTGCCTTCGTAGATCTTGTCGATCTCCGCTTCGGCGGTGAGCTCTTCCACCCGACGCTTGGCTTCCAGGGCCGCCTCGCGGGTTTCACCGTAGATTTTCACGCTGCCGTCGTCTTCCAGATCGATGGTGCACCCGGTCTCGTCGGTCAGGCCGCGGATGGTGGCGCCGCCCTTGCCGATCACGTCGCGGATTTTCTCCGGGTTGATCTTCAGGGTCAGCAGGGTCGGGGCGTTGTCGGACACCTGGGCACGGGATTCGGAAATCGCCTTGGCCATCTCACCAAGAATGTGCAGCCGGCCTTCCTGGGCCTGCTCCAGGGCTTTCTCCATGATCTCTTCGGTGATGCCCTCGATCTTGATGTCCATCTGCAGGGCGGTCACGCCACGGGCGGTGCCGGCCACTTTGAAGTCCATGTCGCCAAGATGATCCTCGTCACCGAGAATGTCGGAGAGCACCGCGTAACGGCCGTCCGCTTCCTTGACCAGACCCATGGCGATACCCGCCACCGGCGCGGTCAGGGGTACGCCGGCGTCCATCAGCGCCATGGAGGTGCCGCACACCGAGGCCATGGAAGAGGACCCATTGGATTCGGTGATCTCGGAGACCACGCGAATCGAGTACGGGAATTGCTTCTCGTCCGGCACCACCGCTTCCACGCCACGGCGTGCCAGGCGGCCGTGGCCGATTTCACGGCGCTTGGGGCTGCCGATCATGCCGGTCTCACCGACGCAGTAGGGCGGGAAGTTGTACTGCAGCATGAAGTGGTCCTGGCGGGACCCTTCCAGGGCGTCGATGAACTGGGCATCACGCATGCCGCCCAGGGTGGCGGTCACGATCGCCTGGGTTTCGCCGCGGGTGAACAGCGCGGAACCGTGGGTTTTCTTGAGCATGCCCACCTTGCATTCAATCGGACGCACGGCGTTCAGAGCACGGCCGTCGATACGCGGCTTGCCGGAGACCACGGCCTCGCGCACCACGTTCTTCTCCACCTTGCCGAACAGCTCTTTCACCTCACCGGCTTGCGGAGCGCCTTCTTCTTCGGTGGCGAAGTCGGCCACACAGGCGTCGCGCAGCTCGCCGACTTTCTGTTGGCGGGCCATCTTGTCGGTAATTGTGTAGGCGTCCGCCAGAGCGGCTTCGTACTTGCCCTTGATGGCGTTCTTCAGCTCGCTGTTTTCTTCAGCCGGCTGCCATTCCCAGGCGGGAGTGCCGACTTCGGAGGCGAATGCCTGAATCGCCTGAATCAAGCCCTGCATTTCCTGGTGACCGAACAGCACGGCGCCCAGCATCTGGTCTTCGCTGAGCTCCTCGGCTTCGGATTCCACCATCAGGACGGCGGCTTCGGTGCCGGCGACGACCAGGTTAAGGGCGGATTCTTCCAGCTCGGCGTAGCTCGGGTTCAGCAGGTACAGGCCATCCTTGAAACCGACCCGGGCGGCGCCGATGGGGCCGCTGAACGGAATGCCAGAGATCGCCAGGGCGGCGGAGGTGCCGATCATGGCGGCGATATCCGGGTCCTGGTTTTTGTCCGAGGACATTACCGTAGCCACGATCTGCACTTCGTTCATGAAGCCTTTGGGAAACAGCGGGCGGATCGGCCGGTCGATCAAACGGCAGGTCAGGGTTTCTTTCTCGCTGGGGCGACCTTCACGCTTGAAGAAACCGCCGGGAATGCGGCCGGTAGCGTAGGTCTTTTCCTGGTAGTTCACGGTCAGCGGGAAAAACGGCTTGTTGGGATCGGCTTCTTTTTTGCCGACCACGGTGACCAGCACCTGGGTGTCACCGATGGTGACCATGACAGCGGCGGTGGCCTGGCGGGCAATCTGCCCGGTTTCCAGAATAACGGTGTCACCGCCGTATTGAATTTCTTTATGCACTATATTGAACATATCGCTTCTCGTCTCTTGTCTCGTCTCGTCTTTCGTCTCTTCGCTTTATCATCGCGTGCCGGGGCATCATAACCCTACCCCCAAAACAACAGAAGCCCGGCACCGGGCCGAGCTTCCGTTTCAATCACCGGTCACACCGGGGCCTGCTTAGCGGCGCAGGCCCAGACGTTCAATCAACTGCAGATAGCGGTCACGGTTCTTGCCGGCCAGGTAATCCAGCAGCTTACGACGCTGGTTAACCATGCGGATCAGGCCGCGACGGCTGTGGTGATCCTTGTGGTGATCCTTGAAGTGGCCCTGAAGCTGGTTGATATTCTCGGACAACAAAGCAACCTGTACTTCCGGAGAACCGGTATCACCTTCTTTCTGGGCAAAATCCTTGAGGATTTGTGCTTTTTGCTCGGTGGTTAACGCCATTGTTTCGCTCCAATATGCGATTAAGTCGCGGTCGGCCGTGCATATTTACAGCCGCCGCCCTCGTTGAAGGCTGTCCCTTGGATCAGCCCGATACCAGACGACGCGGCGCGATGCGCCCGTCTTCCAGCACTTCACCAACGCCCATGAAGGCGCCGGTGGAAGCTTCGTAAACACTTACCCAGCCGTCCTGGGGACGATCACTGGTCATCACCGGCTGACCCTGGCGCAGATAATGCGCCGCGCTTTCGGCCAGCTGGACGCGCGGCCAGTCTGCCACGCTCGTCGACAAAGGCAAGAGCAATTCGTCCAGGGCCTCGAAACCGCCCTCCGCCTTGATCTCGCCAAGCTGTTCCAGGGTCAGCATGCGCTCCGCCGGGTACGGGCCGGCGGACAGCCGGCGCAGGGCCGATACATGGCCGCCGCAACCCAGCGCCTCGCCGAGGTCCTCGACCAGCGAGCGCACGTAGGTGCCCTTGGAGCAGGCCACCTCGAAATCGACCTGGTCGCCCTCTTTCAGGCGCACATCCTTGATTTCATGGATGGTCACCGGGCGCGGCTGCCGCTCCACGGTGATGCCTTCACGGGCCAGCTTGTAGAGCGGCGTGCCCTGGTGCTTGATCGCCGAGTACATGCTGGGAATCTGCTCGATGTCGCCGAGAAAGCGTTCCAGCGCTTCGGCCACCTGGCTTTCGGTCACGTCCACCGCGCGCGTCTCGCGCACTTCGCCGTCCGCGTCGCCGGTTTCCGTGGCCACGCCCAATTGGGCGGTAACCCGGTAGCGCTTGTCCGCGTCCAGCAGAAACTGGCTGAACTTGGTGGCCTCGCCGAAACAGATCGGCAGCATGCCGGTGGCCAGCGGATCCAGGCTACCGGTGTGCCCGGCCTTGGCCGCGGCGAACATTTTCTTGGCCATTTGCAGGGCCCCGTTGCTGGTCACGCCCTGGGACTTGTCCAGCAACAGAATGCCATTCAGATCACGACCTCCACGGCGCCGTTTTCCCACAGTTCTTCGCTCCGTGATCAATCGTTCTTGGTGTCGTCATCGTCCTGATCGGGACGCAATTCCCGATCCTCGGCGCGCGCCTCGTCGATCAGCTGTGACAGCTCCGAGGCGCGTTCCGGTGTTTCGTCGTAGTGAAAACGCAGTTTCGGCGTGGTGCGGGTATTGAGCGTCTGCGCCAGCGAGCTGCGCAGGAAGCCGGCCGCGCCGGTGAGCACCTTCTCGGCCTCGTAGCCGGCCTCCGCGCCTTCACCCAGCAGGGTGAAGTAGACATCGGAATAGGACAGATCCCGGGATACGGTCACGTCCTGAACCGTCACCAGGCCTACCCGCGGGTCTTTCAGCTGAAACTGCAGCAACCGCGACAGCTCACGCTGAATCTGATCAGCGATGCGGTCGGTACGCTGAAAACCACTGGGGCGACGATGACGGCTCATAACGTGGGCGCGCTTAGAGGAAGCGCGCCACCTCCTTCACTTCGAACACTTCGATCTTGTCGCCGGCTTTGACGTCGTTGTAGCTCTTCACGGCGATACCACATTCCACGCCGTTGCGCACTTCCGGCACGTCGTCCTTGAAGCGGCGCAGGGATTCCAGCTCGCCTTCGAAGACCACCACGTCGTCGCGCAGTACGCGGATCGGGCGGTTCCGGTACAGGGTACCTTCCACCACCATACAACCGGCCACCGCACCGAACTTGGAGGAGCGGAACACGTCGCGGACTTCCGCCACGCCGAGGATTTCCTCGCGCTTCTCCGGGGCCAGCAACCCGCTCATGGCCTGCTTGACGTCATCAATCAGCTCGTAGATGACGCTGTAGTAACGCAGGTCGATGCCTTCCTGTTCGCAAACGCGCTTGGCTTTGGAATCGGCGCGCACGTTAAAGCCCAGCAGCACCGCTTCACTGGTGATGGCCAGGTTGACGTCGGATTCGTTGATCGCGCCAACGCCGGAGGACACCAGGCTCACCTTCACTTCGTCGGTGGACAGGTCGTGGAGCGCGCCGACCAGCGCTTCCAGGGAACCGCGCACGTCGGTCTTGAGCACGATATTGACCTGGCTGGCTTCCTTGCTGCCCATGTTCTCGAACAGGTTTTCCAGCTTGGACGCCTGCTGACGCTTGAGCTTGAGGTCGCGGTCACGGTCCTGGCGGAATTCCGCCACTTCCCGGGCCTTCTTCTCGTCGGGCACCACCTGGATCTGCTCACCGGCTTCCGGTGCGCCGTCCAGACCCAGAACCTCGACCGGAATCGAAGGACCGGCTTTCTTGACCTGCTGACCGGTCTCGTCGACCAGAGCACGGACACGACCGTAGTGCGCACCGGCCAGCAGCATGTCGCCGACCTGCAGCTCACCGGACTGCACCAGTACCGAGGCCACGGTGCCGCGACCCTTCTCGATGCGGGATTCGATCACCACACCGCCGGCGGGGCCGGTGGCGGGGGCACGCAGTTCCAGCAGTTCGGACTGCAGCAATACCGCGTCCAGCAGTTCGTCGATGCCCTGACCCGAGTGAGCGGAGACGTTCACGAACTGGTATTCGCCGCCCCACTCTTCCGGAATCACATCCTTGCCGGCCAGTTCGGTTTTGACCCGATCCAGATCGGCGTTTTCCTTATCGATCTTGTTGACCGCGATGATCAACGGGATACCCGCCGCTTTGGCGTGGTTGATCGCTTCCTCGGTCTGCGGCATCACGCCGTCGTCGGCGGCCACCACGATAATCGCGATGTCCGTCGCCTTGGCACCGCGTGCCCGCATGGCGGTAAACGCCGCGTGGCCCGGGGTGTCCAGGAACGTGATCATGCCTTTCTCGTGCTGCACATGGTAAGCGCCAATGTGCTGGGTAATGCCGCCGGCTTCGCCGTCCGCCACCTTGGCCTTGCGGATGTAGTCCAGCAGAGAGGTTTTGCCGTGGTCGACGTGACCCATGATGGTCACTACCGGGGCGCGCGGACCTTCCTCGATACCGGTGTAATCCACCAGATCGGCGAGATCGTCTTCGAGCGCTTCTTCCTCGCCTTTCACCAGCCTGGGGGTATGGCCCATTTCCTCGGTGAGCAGTACCGCCGTTTCCTGGTCGATGTACTGATTGACGGTGGCCATTTCACCCATCTTCATCATTGCTTTGATGAGTTCCTTGGACTTGACGTTCATCCGCTGGGCCAGCTCAGCCACGGTGATGGTTTCGGGAATCTCTACGTCGTATACCATTTTCTCCGTGGGGCTCTTGAACCCGTGCTGTTTGTTCATGGAGCTGCGCATCTGGCCATGGGCCACGCCCACGGCGCCTTTTGCCTTGCGGCGGCGGCGACGCGACTGACGCTCCTCGGTGCGATAACCGGCTTCAACGGCATCACGGACGATGGAGGACCCTTTGTCGTCCTCCTCTTCTGTTTTCGCAGGCTCGGGCTCACCGCCACGCTTCTCCAGCTCCTCGGCGATGCGCTGAGCTTCCTCGGCGGTGCGGCGGGCGGCCTCTTCCTCGGCTTTCTTGCGGGTTTCGGCTTCCTGCTTGCGGCGCGCCTCTTCGGCTTCACGCTGCTTGCGCTCTTCCTCTTCGCGCTGGGCACGCTGCTCGGGGGTTTCTTCCTTCACCGCTTTCTTGGCGGACGCCTTGGGCACGGAAGCGCGCTTGGTCTTTTCCTGGCTGGCTTTTTCTTCGCCGGCCTGGCGTTCCTGGTCGGCGCGGGCCTTGGCTTCCTGCTCGCGGCGCAAGCCTTCTTCCTCTTCCGCTTTGCGCTTGGCTTCGTCTTCCTCGGCCTTGCGCTTGGCGGCTTCCTCGGCTTCGATGCGCGCTTGCTCTTCGGCGGCCAGGCGCTCCTCTTCCAGGCGCTCCTCTTCTTCCACCGCGGCGCGCTTCACGTAGGTGCGCTTCTTGCGCACTTCCACGTTCACTGTTTTCGCCTTGCCGGCGGCACCGGTGGTCTTGATGGTGCTGGTGGAGCGCCGCTTCAAGGTAATCTTCTTGGGCTCCGCATCCTGGGCACCATGGGACTTGCGCAGATGCGCGAGCAGCTGCTGCTTCTGTTCGTCCGAGACGCCTTCACCGGCGTCCGTGTGCGGCAATCCGGCTTCCTTCATCTGCGTAAGCAGTGTATCCACCGGGATGCCAACCACGTCGGCCAGTTTCTTTACGGTCGTTTCTGCCATGTGAGCAACACTCTCCTGTCCGCTTGCACCAACTTATTCGCCGGCTTCCTCGCCTTCGAACCAGGGGGCACGGGCGGTCATAATCAATTGGGCCGCGCGCTCTTCCTCCAGCCCCTCGATGTCGAGCAGGTCGTCCACGGCTTGTTCGGCAAGGTCTTCCATGGTGACGATGCCCCGGGAGGCCAGTTCCACCGCCAGATCACGGTCCATGCCTTCCATTGCCAGAAGGTCGTCGGCGGGTTCGGCCTGATCAAATTTCTCTTCGGATACCAGCGCCCGGGTCAGCAGCGCGTCCTTGGCCCGCTGGCGCAGTGCTTCGACGATGTCCTCGTCAAAACCTTCGATGGCGAGCATTTCCTCGGCGGGCACGTAGGCCACTTCCTCGAGGGTGGAGAAGCCTTCATCCACCAGCACGCCGGCCACGTCCTCGTCCACGTCGAGGAACGCCATAAAGGTTTCCAGTGCTTTTTCCGCTTCTTCCTGCTGTTTGTTCTCGGCGTCGTCGGTGGTCATCACGTTCAACTCCCAGCCGGTCAGCTCGGAGGCGAGACGGATATTCTGACCACTGCGACCAATCGCCTGGGCCAACGCGGATTCGTCTTCCACCGCGATGTCCATGGTGTGGCTCTCTTCGTCGACGACGATGGAAGCGACTTCGGCGGGCTGCATGGCGTTGATCACCAGCTGGGCCGGGTTGTCGTCCCACAGCACGATGTCGATACGCTCGCCGGCCAACTCGTTGGAGACGGCCTGTACCCGCGCGCCGCGCATGCCGACACAAGCACCCACCGGATCGATGCGCTGATCGTTGGTCTTCACCGCGATTTTGGCGCGCGAGCCGGGATCGCGGGCGGCGCCCTTGATCTCGATCAGTTCTTCACCGATCTCCGGGACTTCGATTTTGAACAGCTCCACGAGCATTTCCGGGCAGGCGCGGCTGGCGAACAGCTGCGGCCCCCGGTTTTCCTCGTTCACACCCAGCAGGTACGCACGCAACCGATCGTTCTGGCGCACGCTCTCGCGGGTGATCATGTGCTCCCGGGTGATCAGCGCTTCGGCGTTGGCGCCCAGATCGAGCACGATGGAATCGCGGCTCGCCTTCTTGACCACGCCGCTGATCAGCTCGCCGATGCGATCGCGGTACTCTTCGACGATCTGACGCCGCTCCGCTTCGCGCACCTTCTGCACGATCACCTGTTTCGCTGTCTGCGCCGCGATACGACCAAAGCTTTCCGACGCCACCTCTTCTTGATAGGTATCGCCGATCTGCAGCTTTTCGTCGTGCTCGTGGGCTTCGTCCAGCGTCAACTGACGGCCGAATTCGTAGAGCTCTTCATCGGGCACCACGTGCCAGACACGGAAAGTACGCGAGTCGCCGCTGACGCGGTCGATCTCGACGCGAATCTCCACGTCTTCTTCCTTGAAGCGCTTTTTGGTCGCCGCCGCCAGGGCCGATTCAATGGCCTCGAAGATCACGTCGCGGCTGACGCCTTTCTCGTTGGAAACTGTTTCCGCTACCAGCAGGATTTCTTTGTTCATGGCCAGGCCTTTACAAAATTCTCCAGGGCACGCTCAATCAAAGCGAGGCTGTAATCGGGCGCGATCCACCTGACTGTAAGGAACGCGCAGGCTTTCGCCATCAAGCTCCATTACCAGCGTGTCGCCGTCCACGGCCACCAGGGTCGCCGTCATTTTACGCTTGCCCGCCACCGGGGCCAGCAGCGTGAGCTGCACGGATTCGCCCTGGTAGCGTTCAAAGTGGGAAAGCTCGAAGAGAGGGCGGTCCAGACCCGGGGAGGACACTTCCAGGTTGTAATCACCGGGAATCGGATCTTCCACGTCCAGTACGCCACTCACCTCGTGGCTCACCAGGGCACAATCATCGACGTTAATGCCGTCGTCGTGGTCGATAAAAAGACGCAATACCGCACCGCGGCCCTGGAGATACTGAATTCCCCAGAGCGTGTAACCCAGGTCTTCCACCACGGGAGCCAGCAGCTCCTTGAGTTGTTCAGCGCGTTTCGACATTGCCTCTCTTTTCCGGTGCCACAAACAAAAAATGGGCATAACGCCCATTCCCACTCGCGACCCCGGTTGTGTATAGCAAAAAGCCCCTTCTAGAGGGGCTTTTTGTTCGTCAGAACCGGGAGTCGGCCCTGATAAGTGGTAGCGGGGGCAGGATTTGAACCTACGACCTTCGGGTTATGAGCCCGACGAGCTACCAGACTGCTCCACCCCGCACTTGAAATCGAGCGCAAATACTAAATATTTACGCCGGTTTTGTCAAACCCAATCCTGAAGAAATCGTTTGTTTTTCCAGGATTTATATCTATGTCCGACGTCTGCTTTCAGCCCTGCCCCGCCCCGGGGACCAGACTGAAAAAAACAAGGGGCGCTGAAACAAACGCCCTGCGAGTTTTAGCGCCGGATACTGCGCGAACTTCCTTGGAAGTCCAAGAAGGCTCCAAAGAGAACCTGTCCTGATTTTGGTGCCGAAGGCCGGACTTGAACCGGCACGACCGTAAGGTCACTACCCCCTCAAGATAGCGTGTCTACCAATTCCACCACTTCGGCAAAGAACTGATTTACTGCTTCCCGGAATCGGACGTCGTCTCATCCGGGGCCGGGGATTCTAACCCAGCCGACGGCACATCTGAAGTCTCTTTTTCAGATTTTCCGGAATCCATCGCCGGGACCCCGGACGGAACGTCCGCGCCCTCGGCCGGACCGGCGGACGGCACATCGCCGGAGGCCGGTGCCTCGTCGCCATCCAGCGCCGGCACGTCCTGATCGTCGACGGATTCCAGCGCCGGCAGGAAGCTGCCCGCACTGGCCGCTTCCTGGCGCGCCATCCAGGCCAGGCCCAGGCTGGTGACAAAAAACACCACCGCCAGCACCGCCGTGAAGCGGGTCAGAAAATTGGCGGACCCGGCGCTGCCGAATACGGTCTGCGAGCCGCCGCCACCGAAAGAGGCGCCGGCGTCGGCCCCCTTGCCATGCTGGATCAGAATCAGGCCGATAAGACCGAGGGCCGCCAGCACGTGCACCACATGAAGCACAATATCCATAAGTTAAATCAACCTGCCGCCCGACAAATGGCGATAAATTCTTTTTCGTTCAGTGAGGCCCCGCCGATCAGTCCACCATCGATGTCCGGCTGGGCAAACAGAGGGGCGGCATTATCCGCCTTTACGCTGCCGCCGTAAAGGAGGCGTAAGCCGGCGGCCACATCCGGGGCATGGGAGGCCAGGGCGGCACGCAGACCCGCGTGCACCGTCTGGGCCTGCTCCGGTGTGGCGGTGAGCCCGGTGCCGATCGCCCAAACCGGCTCGTAGGCCAGCACCGCGCGGCTGAAAGCCGCGCTGCCCGCGGCTTCCACCACCGCCATTAACTGCCGCGCCACAACGTGTTCGGTGTCGCCGGCCTCACGCTGGCGAAGAGTTTCACCGACACAAAGAATCGGCACCAGCCCGGCTTTTTGCGCCCGCAGGAATTTGCTGGCGACCCGATCGTCGTTCTCGCCGAAGTGCTCACGGCGCTCCGAATGGCCCACGATCACATAGCGGCACCCCAGGTCGATCAGCATCTCGGCCGACACTTCACCGGTGAACGCACCGTCCTCATGCTCACACAAGGTCTGCGCGCCGAGCCGCAGGGCACTGCCTTTCAATTGAGCGCGGAGCGCTTCCAGGTACGGCAACGGCGGGCACACCGCCACTTCCGCGCTGCCCAGATCCGCCTTCGCCAACGCAGCCCCCAGCTCGGCCACCAAGCCGTGCCGGCCGTTCATCTTCCAGTTCGCCGCCACTAACGGTGTTCTTGTCATGCGAGCTTTGCTCCTGTCATGCGATCGCCGCTTCCACGGCCTCCGCCAGGCGCCGGCCGAGCCGCTCCACCTGGTCGGCGTCTTTGCCTTCCACCATCACCCGCACCAGCGGCTCGGTGCCGGAGGGGCGCAACAATAAACGGCCATCGCGGCCCAGCTCCTGCTCCACTTCGTCGATTACCTGTAGCACCGTGGCGTCTTCCATGAAGCCGTCACGGCGATTGCCGCGCACATTGATCAGCGTCTGCGGCAACAGCGGCGCGGCGCTGACCGCGTCACGCAGGGACACACCCTCGTGGCACAGCGCGTCCAGCACTTGCAGGGCCGCCACGGTGCCGTCGCCGGTGGACGTGCGGTCCAGGCACACCAGATGCCCGGACGATTCACCGCCGAGCAACCAGCCACGCTGATCGAGCTGCTCCATCACATAACGGTCCCCGACCTGGGCGCGGACGAACGGAATCTCCAGCTCGCCGAGCGCCAGTTCCAGCCCCAGGTTGGACATCAGGGTGCCGACCACGCCGCCCTGCAGCAGATTCCGGCGACGCCGGTCCCGGGCAATCAGGTAGAGCAGTTGATCGCCGTCCACCAGCGTGCCCTGGTCGTCCACCATGATCAGCCGATCGGCGTCGCCGTCCAGGGCCAGCCCGAGATCGGCGCCTTCGGAGACCACCCGGCGGCACAGGGCTTCGGGTTTGGTCGAACCGCAATCCAGATTGATATTGAAGCCGTTCGGCTGGTTGGCGATCGCCACCACCTCGGCGCCCAGCTCCTCGAGCACATCCGGGGTAATGTGGTAAGCCGCGCCGTTGGCGGTATCCACCACGATCTTCAAACCGTGCAGGTTGAGGCCGGGCGCGGTGCTTTTACAGAACTCGATATAGCGGCCTCGGGCGTCGTCGATACGCCGCACCTTGCCGAGCCGGTCGGTGGCGACCACCGAGATCGGCTCATCCAGCATGCGCTCGATTTCCGCCTCGATCCTGTCGTTGAGTTTGCGGCCGTTGTCACCGAAAAACTTGATGCCGTTGTCGGTGTAAGCGTTGTGCGACGCCGAAATCACGATGCCCGCCTGGGCATGCAGAGTTCGGGTCAGGTAGGCGATGGCCGGTGTGGGCATGGGGCCGAGCAGCCGCACATCGACGCCGGCGGCGGAGATACCCGCCTCCAGGGCGGACTCAAACATATAACCGGAAATGCGGGTGTCCTTGCCGATCAGTATTTTGCTGCCACCATGGGCGGCCAGCACCCGACCGGCGGCCCAACCCAGCTTGAGCACGAAATCCGGCGTGATCGGCGGCTCCCCCACAGTGCCACGAATGCCATCGGTCCCGAAATATTTGCGACTCATCCATAGCCTCCTTGAAACAGCACCGTCATCGCTTACAGGCTGTTGTGCACGGCGTGGGCGAAACGCACCCCGTCCACGGTTTCTTTTACGTCGTGGGCACGAACGATTCGCGCACCCCGCTCCACGCACATCACCGCCGCCGCCAGGCTGCCCGCCAGGCGCTCCTCCACCGGGCGGCCGAACATCTTCCCGAACAGGGACTTACGCGACAGCCCCACCAGCATGGGCAACTCCAAACGCGCCAGCCGCGGCAATTCCGCGAGCAAGCGCAGATTATGCTGCACCGTCTTGGCAAAGCCAAAACCCGGGTCTACCAGCAGCTTGTCCCTGGGGATACCCGCGTCCACGCAGGCACGAACACGCTGCTCGAGGAACGCGATCACCTCGGCGGTGACGTCGTGGTAGAAGGGATCGTCTTGCATATTGCCGGGCTCGCCCTGCATATGCATCACGCATACTGGCAAACCGGTACGGGCGGCGGCCTCGAGGGCGCCAGGGCGGCGTAGCGAGCGCACGTCATTGATCAGGCCGGCCCCGACGGCGGCGCAGTCACGGATCACCGCCGGTGTGCTGGTGTCCACGGAAACCAGAGCATCCAGCTTCTCGTGCAGCGCCTGCACCACCGGGATTACCCGGTCCAGTTCCTGCTGCTCGGACACCGGCGCGGCGCCCGGCCGGGTGGACTCGCCGCCTACGTCGATGATCGCGGCGCCGTCGGCGAGCATTTGCTCCGCCTGACGCAACGCGGCATCCAGAGAGGTGTAGCGGCCACCATCGGAAAACGAATCGGGGGTCACATTCAGGACCCCCATAACAACGGGCGCGGACAAATCCAATGTCCGCGCCCCACAGGTCAGCGTGTTGGTCGCCATCATCAATGCGTGTTAACGGGCCCGCCTATGGCGTCGTCGCCGGTCTCGCCGTCACCGGATTGATCCGAGGACGCGGACGCGCCGGGTCCGGGACCCTGGTCGCGCCAGTCCTTCGGCGGACGCGGCTTGTGGCCGGCCATGATGTCGCTGATCTGTTCCGCGTCGATGGTTTCGTACTGCATCAGAGCTTCCGCCATCACGTCGAGCTTGTCGCGATTACTCTCCAGCAGATCCCTGGCGCGGGTGTAACAGCTGTCGATGATGGCGCGCACTTCCCGATCAATCTCTTCGGAGGTCTGCTCGGAGACGTGCTTACGCTGGGACATCTGCTTGCCCAGGAACACTTCGCCTTCGTCTTCTTCGTAGGCCAGGGGCCCCATTTTTTCGCTCAGGCCCCATTTCGTGACCATCGCGCGGGCCATCTTGGTGGCTCGCTCGATGTCATTGGAGGCACCGGTGGTGACACCGTCGAAGCCGAGTGTCATTTCCTCGGCGATACGGCCGCCGAACAGCGAACAGATGGAGGATTCCAGCGCCCGCTTGGACACCGAGTACTTGTCTTCCTCGGGCAGGTACATGGTCACGCCCAGGGCGCGGCCGCGCGGAATGATGCTGACCTTGTAAACCGGGTCATGGTCCGGCACCAGCCGACCGACGATCGCATGGCCGGATTCGTGGTAGGCGGTGTTCAGCTTCTCTTTTTCGCTCATCACCATGGAGCGACGTTCGGCGCCCATCAGTATCTTGTCCTTGGCTTTCTCGAAGTCTTCCATGGCCACCACGCGCTTGTTGGCACGGGCCGCGAACAGCGCCGCTTCGTTGACCAGATTGGCCAGGTCCGCGCCGGAGAAGCCCGGCGTGCCACGGGCGATCAGCGAGGCGTCCACGTCCTCGGACATGGGCACCGGGCGCATGTGCACCTTGAGCACCTGCTCACGGCCACGAATATCCGGCAGCGGCACGGTAACCTGACGGTCGAAACGGCCGGGGCGCAGCAGCGCCGGGTCCAGCACGTCGGGACGGTTGGTGGCGGCGATCACGATCACGCCGTCATTGTCATCAAAGCCGTCCATCTCCACCAGCAGCTGGTTGAGGGTCTGCTCGCGTTCGTCGTGACCGCCGCCCACGCCGGCGCCACGGCTGCGGCCCACCGCGTCAATCTCGTCGATAAAGATAATGCAGGGGGCGTGCTTCTTGGCCTGATCAAACATGTCGCGCACCCGGGAAGCCCCCACGCCGACGAACATTTCCACGAAATCGGAACCGGAAATGCTGAAAAACGGCACCTTGGCTTCGCCGGCAATGGCCTTGGCGAGCAGGGTCTTACCGGTACCCGGCGAGCCGACCATCAGCACACCACGGGGAATCTTGCCGCCAAGACGCTGGAACTTGGCGGGATCACGCAGGAACTCGACGAGCTCCTGAACTTCGTCCTTGGCTTCTTCCACGCCGGCCACATCGGCGAAGGTGGTCTTGATCTGGTCTTCGCCCATCAGGCGCGCCTTGGACTTGCCGAAAGTCATCGGCCCGCCGCCGCCTTTGCCGCCACCCTGCATCTGGCGCATGAAGAAGATGAAGATGGCCAGGATCAACAGAATCGGCAGCACCGACAGGAACAGCTGGGTCAGGAAGCCCTGACGCTCGGGTTCCTTACCGGTCACCTCCACGTCATTCTGGATCAGCGTGGGGATCAGATTGGTGTCCATGACCGGCGGCTTGACGGTCTCGAAACGGGTGCCATCGTCCATCTGACCGGAAATACGGGTGTCACCGATGGTGACCTGTTCCACATTACCGTCCTCCACGTTATCAATGAACGCAGAGTAGTTCAGCATTTGCTGAGTCGGCTGGGTGTTGATACTGGAAGCCACTACATAGAGGACCCCGGCGATCACCAGCCACAGCACAATATTCTTGGTCATGTCGTTCAAGGGAGACCTCGCCTTACTGGGCGCATTCGCGCGTACTGACAGACTTTCAACTCTACACTACTTTCAGGTGCGACCCCAATTGGTACACCTCGGTAGAGCGCGGTCGGCTGGCCGCCGGCTTGCGACTGACCACCCGCTGGAAATGGCCTTGCAGGGCCTTGCGGTATTCATCGAAACCTTCGCCGTGGAACACCTTGACCAGAAAGGCGCCGCGGGGTTCCAGAACGTTAAGCGCCATGTCCAGGGCCAATTCGGCCAGATACATGGAGCGGGGCAGATCCACCGCCTTGTTCCCACTCATATTGGGGGCCATGTCGGACAATACAAGGTCGACCTTCCGCCCATTGAGATGGGCGACGATCTGCTCATAGACGTCCTGCTCACGGAAGTCGCCCTGCACGAAGGTGACATCCGGGATCGCGTCCATGGCGAGAATATCGCTGGCCACGACAGTGCCCCGTGAACCGACCAGCCGGCCCGCCACCTGGGACCAGCCGCCCGGCGCCGCGCCCAGATCAAGCACCGTCATACCCGGGCGCAGCAGCTTGTCCTTTTCATGGATTTCGAGCAGCTTGAAACTGGCTCTGGAGCGGTAACCCTCGGCCTGGGCGCGGGTCACCCAGTGGTCGTCGAAGTGCTCCTTGAGCCACCGCTGGCTGCTTTTCGATTTCGCCATAGCTACGCCTGCTGGATGCAAATAGGGCGAACAGGCCCTAGAATAGCGCTCCGTTTTTGGAGAACACCATGCCTTTGAGTCAACAGGACAAGAAACGCCTGCGCCGTATCGGTCACCATCTCAAGCCGGTACTGATTTCCGGCGACAAGGGCCTCACGGAAACCTTCCTGAAAGAGCTGGAAGGCCGCCTCGAGGACCACGAACTGATCAAGGTCAAGATCAATGCGTCGACCCGGGAACAGCGTGCCGGCATGGTGGACAGCCTGTGCGAAAGCACCGGCGCCGACCTGGTACAACGTATCGGCAATATCGCGCTGCTTTACCGGGCCGCCGCCAAGCCGGATCCGAAACTCTCCAACGTGTTGCGCGCCGACATCTAGAGGCGCCGGCGCCTCACAGGTGCTCGACCTTGTCGACCTCGTATTCCTTGGTCCCGCCGGGGGTGTCGATCTGCACCGTGTCCCCTTCTTCCCGACCGATCAGGCCGCGGGCGATGGGTGAATTGACACTCAGCTTGCCGCTTTTAATGTCCGACTCGTCGTCGCCGACGATCTGGTAGACCTTCTGCTCATCGGAATCCACGTCCACGATCGTCACGGTGACGCCGAAAATCACCTTGCCGGTGTTCTGGATCGAGGTGATATCGATGATCTGGGCATTGGAGAGCTTGCTCTCGATATCCTGGATCCGACCCTCGCAGAAACCCTGCTGTTCGCGCGCCGCGTGATATTCGGCGTTCTCCTTGAGATCACCGTGCTCGCGGGCGTCCGCGATGGCGGCGGAAATACGCGGACGATCCACCTTTTTAAGCTGATCGAGTTCCTTGCGCAGGGCCTCGGCGCCCGCGGTGGTCATGGGAACACGTTGCATAGAATTAACCTCTTTATGTCTTCCTTGGGCCCGCCCCGGGGACGGCCCCGAGGCGACTTACGGCTAATGCATTTCGGCGTGCAGGTCCTGCAACCGGCGAACTTCGGGTTCGCCACTGATGGCCATTGCCTGACAGACCGCGTGGGCCGCCGTGATCGTCGTGGTGTAGAACACCTTGTGCTGCAGAGCGGAGCGGCGGATCGCGAAGGAGTCGCGGATCGCCTGCTTGCCTTCGGTGGTGTTGACGATCAGATCGACCTCGTCGTTCTTGATCATGTCGACGATATGCGGCCGCCCTTCCAGCACCTTATTGACCGGTTTTACCTCAAGACCCGCCTCGGAGAGCATCCGCGCGGTGCCGCGCGTGGCCACCAGCCGGAAGCCGTGGCTGATCAGCGAACGGGCCACGTCCACGGCGGCGTTCTTGTCCGCGTCGCGGACGGAGATAAAGGCGGTGCCGCCGTCGGGCAGCCGTTCGCCGGCGCCCAGGGACGCCTTGCCGAACGCTTCCGCGAAGGTGGCGCCGATGCCCATCACCTCACCGGTGGACTTCATTTCCGGACCGAGGATCGGGTCCACTTTCGGGAACTTGGCGAACGGGAACACCGCCTCTTTGACGAAGTAATGGCGCGGCGTCACTTCCTCGGTGAAGCCCTGCTCCTTGAGCGAGGTGCCGGCCATGCAGCGCGCCGCCACCTTGGCCAGGGACACGCCGATGCACTTGGACACATAGGGCACCGTACGCGAGGCGCGCGGGTTCACTTCCAATACATAAACTTCGTCGCCCTTGACCGCGAACTGCACGTTCATCAGGCCCACCACGCCGAGCTCCAGCGCCATCGCGGCGGACTGCTCGCGCATTACGTCCTGCACGTCCTTGCCCAGCGAGTACGGCGGCAGCGAGCAGGCGGAGTCACCGGAGTGCACGCCGGCCTGTTCGATGTGCTGCATGATGCCGCCGATCACCACATCGGTGCCGTCGCAGATCGCGTCCACGTCCACCTCGATGGCATCGTCCAGGAAGCGGTCCAGCAGCACCGGCGAGTCGTTGGACACGCTCACCGCGTTGTTCATGTAGCTGCGCAGTTCCGCCTCGTTGTAGACGATCTCCATGGCCCGGCCGCCAAGCACGTAGGAGGGACGCACCACCAGCGGGTAGCCGATCTCCTCGGCCAGCTTGATGCCTTCGTCCATGGAGCGGGCGGTGCGGTTGGGCGGCTGCTTGAGGCCCAGCTTGTTGACCATGTGCTGGAAGCGCTCACGGTCTTCCGCTTCGTCGATGGCGTCCGGACTGGTGCCGATGATCGGCACGCCGGCGGCCTGCAGCTCCCGGGCCAGCTTCAGCGGCGTCTGGCCGCCGTACTGCACGATCACGCCCTTGGGCTTCTCCATGTCGACGATGGCGAGCACGTCTTCCAGGGTCACCGGCTCGAAGTACAAGCGGTCGGAGGTGTCGTAATCCGTGGACACGGTCTCCGGGTTGCAGTTGACCATGATGGTCTCGTAGCCGTCGTCCTTCATGGCGAAGGCGGCGTGCACACAGCAGTAATCGAACTCGATGCCCTGGCCGATACGGTTGGGGCCGCCGCCGATCACCATGATCTTGTCGCGGTCGGAGGGGTTCGATTCGCACTCCTCGTCGTAGCTGGAGTACATATAGGCGGTGCTGGTGGCGAATTCGGCGGCGCAGGTGTCGACCCGTTTGAAGATCGGTTGCACGCCCATTTCGCGGCGCTTGGCGCGCACATCCGCTTCCTTGACACCGAGCAACTGAGCCAGGCGCGCGTCGGAGAAGCCCTTGCGCTTGAGAGCGTACAGGCGCGCCTTGTCGAGATCGCTGAAGCTACCCGGTTCGAGCCGCTGTTCTTCGGCGATCAAATCGGCGATCTGCACCAGGAACCAGCGGTCGATCTGCGTGATGTGGAACACATCGTCCACGCTCAGGCCGCTGCGGAAGGCGTCGCCGACAATCCAGATACGCTCGGGGCCCGGCGTCGACAGTAGCTGAGCGATGCGCTCGGAGGCGTCCGGCGCGTTCAGATCAATCTTGGGATCGAAGCCCACCGAATCGGTTTCCAGCCCGCGAAGAGCCTTCTGCAGGGATTCCTGCAGGTTACGGCCGATGGCCATCACTTCGCCCACGGATTTCATCTGGGTGGTGAGTACCGGGTCGGCGGCGGCGAACTTCTCGAAATTGAAACGCGGAATCTTGGTGACCACGTAATCAATGGACGGCTCGAAGGAGGCCGGGGTGGCGCCGCCGGTGATCTCGTTCTGCAGCTCGTCCAGGGTGTAGCCCACCGCCAGCTTGGCGGCCACCTTGGCGATCGGGAAACCGGTGGCCTTGGACGCCAGCGCCGAGGAGCGGGAGACCCGCGGGTTCATTTCGATCACCACCATGCGGCCGGTGTCCGGGCACATGCCGAACTGCACGTTGGAGCCGCCGGTTTCCACGCCGATCTCGCGCAGCACCGCCAGGGAGGCGTCGCGCATCACCTGGAATTCCTTGTCGGTGAGCGTTTGCGCCGGCGCCACGGTGATCGAATCCCCGGTGTGCACGCCCATCGGGTCGAAGTTTTCGATGGTACAAACGATGATGCAGTTGTCGTTCTTATCGCGGACAACCTCCATCTCGTATTCTTTCCAGCCCAACAGCGACTCATCAATCAACAGCTCGTGGGTGGGTGAGAGATCGAACCCGCGGGTGCAGATTTCCTCGAACTCTTCCTTGTTGTACGCCACCCCGCCGCCGGAGCCGCCCATCGTGAACGACGGCCGGATAATGGAGGGAAAGCCCAGCTCCTGCTGGATTTCCCAGGCTTGGTCCATGGTTTTGGCGATCTTCGCCTTGGGGCACTCCAGGCCGATGTTTTTCATTGCCTTGTCAAAGCGGTCGCGGTTCTCGGCTTTGTCGATGGTGTCCGCGTTGGCGCCGATCATCTCCACGCCGAATTTGTCCAGCACGCCGTGGCGCTCCAGATCCAGCGCGCAGTTGAGCGCGGTCTGGCCGCCCATGGTGGGCAGCAGCGCGTCCGGACGCTCGCGCTCAATGATCTTGGCCACCGTTTCCCAGGTGATGGGCTCGATGTAGGTGGCGTCGGCCATGGCCGGATCGGTCATGATGGTGGCCGGGTTGGAGTTCACCAGAATCACCCGGAATCCTTCCTCGCGCAGGGCCTTGCACGCCTGGGCACCGGAGTAATCAAACTCGCAGGCCTGGCCGATCACGATCGGACCGGCGCCAATGATGAGGATGCTTTGAATATCAGTCCGTTTAGGCATGTCTGAGTAACCGTCCAGATTCGAGCGTTTCGCTTGGGTCTGACGTCGCTGGTGGCGCGTCGGACGCTTCGGGCGGCCGGGCCGCCCGTTTGGTGCTGTGGTGTCAGCCGGCGCTGGCGCGGGCTTCCATCAGTTCGATGAAATGATCGAACAGCGGCGCGCAGTCGTGCGGCCCGGGGCTCGCTTCCGGGTGCCCCTGGAAGCTGAACGCCGGCACATCGGTGCGGTGAATCCCCTGCAGGGACCCATCGAACAACGACACGTGGGTGGTCTTGACGTTGTCGGGCAACGTGCTTTCGTCCACCGCGAAGCCGTGGTTCTGGCTGGTGATCATAACGGTGCCGTTTTCCAGGTTCTTAACCGGATGGTTGGCGCCGTGATGGCCGTGCTTCATCTTCAGAGTGCGCGCGCCACTGGCCAGACCGAGCAACTGGTGCCCCAGGCAGATGCCGAACACCGGCAACCCGGTCTCCAGGATCTCGCGGATCGCGGTAATCGCGTAATCGCAGGGCTCCGGGTCCCCGGGCCCGTTGGCCAGAAACACACCGTCCGGGTTCATCGCCAGCACTTCGGCGGCCGGCGTCTGCGCGGGCACCACGGTGAGCCGGCAATGGCGATCCGCCAGCATGCGCAGAATATTGCGTTTGCAGCCGTAATCGTAGGCCACCACGTGGTAGCGGGTATCACTCTGTTCCCGGTGTCCTTCGACCCGGTCCCAGGTGCCCTCTTTCCACTGATACGGCGCTTTCACGCTGACTTCCTTGGCCAGGTCCATGCCTTTGAGGCCGGGGAAGTCGCGGGCGGCGGCCAGCGCGCGGGCTTCGTCCACATCGTCGCCGGCGAGAATGCAGCCGTTCTGGGCGCCTTTGTCGCGCAGAATGCGCGTCAGCCGGCGCGTGTCGATGTCGGCGATGGCGACAATGCCGCGCGCCTTGAGGTACTCAGGCAGGGACTCCTGGGCACGCCAATTGCTCACGGTGAGAGTGAGA
>DASUNW010000016.1:0-28413 GCA_036276955.1 Alcanivorax sp.
CCGCGTTCTAGATAACCGCTTCCTCGATATCGAAACCAAGCTGGCCTACCAGGAAGACCTGGTCGCCAGCCTCAACCGCATTGTCAGCGACCAGCAACGCAAGCTCGACGAGCTGGAAGCCGCCTACCGAAAACTGGTGGATCGGGTGGTGGAGCAGAGCGAGGAACTCGCCGCGCTGCGCATCGAGGACGCCCCACCGCCGCACCACTAGACGCTAGCTAGCCGTTGGCCAGGGCGGTGGGTTTGCTGACCAGCCGGCTGGCGGGGAAATGGCAGGTAAAGTTGCTGCCCTTGCCCAGCTCGCTTTTGATTTCCAGCCTGCCGTTGTGGCGGATCATCACGTGTTTGACGATCGCCAGCCCCAGGCCGGTGCCGCCGGTCTGGGTGACGCGACTGTTGTCCGGGCGGTAAAAGCGTTCGGTGAGGCGGGGGATGTGCGCCGGGTCGATGCCGATGCCGTTGTCGCGTACCGAAAGATGGGCGCCGTCGGCGTCCTGCCACCAATGAATACGGATCACGCCGTTGGCGGGGGTGTATTTCACCGCGTTGATAATCAGGTTGCCGAAGGCGCTTTCCAGCTCCGCCGGATTCGCCACCAGGCGGGCGTTTTCCGGCACATCCAGTTCCACGGTCTGGTTTTTGTCCGGCGCCAGCGCCAGGGCGCTTTCGCGCATGCGCTGCAGCATGCCGTGCACCGCCACCGCCTGCTGGAGATTGTCCGCCTCGGTGTTTTCCAGGCGCGACAGCAGCAACAGGTCCTGCACCAGGGCCTCCATGCGCTGGCTCTGGGTGTCCATTTGCGTGAGCGCCCGGCGTAGCCGGGTCTGCTCTTCCGGCACCGTATCGAGCAGCGTTTCCAGGTAGCCCTTGAGCACGGTAAGCGGCGTTTTCAGCTCGTGGCTGACGTTGGCCACGAAGTCCTTGCGCATCTGTTCCAGGTGGTGAATACGGGTCACGTCGCGGGCCAGAATCAGCTGATCACCGACGCCGAACTCGGTGATGCGCAACTGCAGAATGCGGTTATCGTCCACCGGAGAGGGAATTTCCAGCGGCTCGCGGAAATCGCCCTTGGCGAGATAGTCGGTGAAGCGCGGATGGCGTATCAGGTTGGTGAGCGGCTGGCCCAGATCCTTGTCGGAGCGGAACCCCAGATGCCGGCCGGCGGCGTGGTTCCAGTATTCCAGGTAGCCGTGCTGGTCGATCAGCACCACCACGTCCTCCAGGGCGTTCACCGATTGCTGGGCGCGCATGATAATACCCTGCAGGCTCTCCTGGGCGCGCCGTTCTTTCTGAAAAAGGTGTTCCAGGCGGGTGTAGAACTCACCCCAGAGGCCGACGCTGTCCGGCGGTTCGGTGTGCTCTTCGCGCACCAGCCAGGCGTACAGCGCGAACAGTTGCCGGGTGCTCCAGATGATATACAGGGACAGGCCCGCCACTAGCGGCCAGATGCTCCGCAGGGCCAGGCAAACGGCCACGGACACCGCCACCAGAATGACGATGCGATTCACTTCCTTGCCGAGACTGGCTTTCATGCCCGCCGGATCTTTCATTCACCGCCCTTCCGGCTCCGTTGGTCCGCGCCGCGGACCCGATCATTATGACACTTGGCTGGACTTCACTGAGAACCGGTAGCCGGTCCCGCGTACCGTCTGGATGAAACCATCGAAACCGTGCGGCGACAATGCTTTGCGCAAACGCCGGATGTGCACGTCGATGGTACGGTCTTCCACGTAAACGTTGGCGCCCCACACCTGATCCAGCAACTGGGTGCGCGAATAGGCCCGTTCCTGGTGGCTCATAAAGAACTCCAGCAGCCGGTATTCCGTGGGCCCCATGTCCACCGGGTCGCCATTGGCGCTGATGCGGTGGCTGACCGGGTCCAGACACAGGCCGTCCACGTCGATGGCTTTTTCCGCCGCCACCACCGAGGTGCGGCGCAGCACCGCCTTGATGCGGGAGATCAGCTCACGGGTGGAAAACGGCTTGGTAATGTAGTCGTCGGCGCCCACGTCGAGCCCCTGAATTTTGTTGTCCTCTTCGCTTTTCGCGGTGAGCATGATGATCGGCACTTCGGCGGTGGCGTCCTCGCGCTTGAGGCGCCGTGCCAGCTCGATCCCGCTCACCGACGGCAACATCCAGTCCAGCAGCACCAGGTCCGGTCGTTCGTCGACAATGTATTCGTGGGCGCGCTGGGCGTTGTCCGCCTCCAGCACGTCGAAATCCGCCAGTTCCAGCGCCACCGCCACCATTTCGCGGATCGCCGGTTCGTCATCAACAATCAGAATACGATTACGGGACATGGCTTCTTCTCAGGGGTTGCCCATTTAAGTGCCCCTATTACATTGCCTTTTTATGACATGCTGATGACAACTTTGCACCTATTGCGCGGACGCGATGCTTCCGCCACCGGCTTCAGAGGCCTGGGGCGGTGACCAGATACTGGAAATAGAGACCCGCGAACACGCTGGCACCGGCCCAGTGGTTGCTAAGAAAGGCGTGGAAACAGGGCCACGGCTCGCGGTAACGAATGCGCCACTGCTGGTGCACGAAGCCCGCCGCCATACCGGCCAGACCCAGATACCAGGGCCAGGCGAAGCCCAGGCGCTGGCCGAGCACGAACAGCGCCACCAGGGTCAGCGCCTGCAGCGCGCCCACCATGGCCTTGTCCAGGTCGCCGAACAGAATGGCGGTACTTTTGATGCCCACCTTGAGATCGTCTTCGCGGTCGCACATGGCGTATTCGGTGTCGTAGGCCACGGTCCACAGCAGGTTGGTGGTGAACAGCAGCCAGGCGATCTCCGGCACGCTTTCGGTTTCCGCCGCGAACGCCATCGGGATCGCCCAACTGAAGGCGGCGCCCAGAAACAATTGTGGCAAATAGGTGAAGCGCTTGGTGAAGGGGTAGAGCACCGCCAGCCCCAGGCCGCCGAACGACAGCACCAGCGTGAAACGGTTCAGGAACAGCACCAGCCCCAGCGCGATCAGCCCCAGCGCGCAGAACAGTATCAATGCCTGGCGGGCGGACAAGGCGCCGGTGGCCAGCGGTCGGCCGCGGGTGCGCGTTACATGGCCGTCGTAGTCGCGGTCGGCGAAGTCGTTGACCACGCAGCCGGCGGCGCGCATCACGAACACGCCGAGCACGAAAATGACGATGTGCTTAAGGCTGGGGGTGCCGTTGCCGGCGATCCACAGCGCCCACAGGGTGGGCCACATCAGCAGCATGCTGCCGATCGGCCGATCCAGGCGCATCAGCTGAATCCAGGGCCAGAGAGCGGGGTAACGGTGTTCCACGAAGGCCAGCATAGGCGTCCTCAGCGATCCTGTTCCTCGACCCGCCGCCACAGCGCGGGCAAAAAGTGCTCCGCCACCAGCAAGGGCCGGCCGCGCTTGATGAACCGGGATTGTCGCCCCCAGCAGGGCGTCTGGCCAGAGGGGGCGGTGCCGTAGCGTACCCAGACCCGGTCGCGGCGCGCCATGGGCCGCCGGTACAGCTCGCTGCCCAGCGAGCGGCTGCCCATATGGGCCAGACCGCGGTTGGGGCCGCGCAGGCTGGCCAGCGGCAGCACGCTGCGCGCCTCCACCATCGGCTGTTCGTCCACCAGCAGGGTGACTTCACGCACCAGGGCGCGGCCCCGGCCGATGCGGCCCAGCAGCTGTTGCTCGGCGAAGGAAGGGCGGATGATACGGTCCAGGCGGGGCACCACCCGGAAGGCGCCGTACAGGCGCAGGCGGGCGGTCAGCGAGCCGGGGTCGGCCAGCCAGTCGCGCACCAGCGGCGGCAAGCTGAGCTGTTCCTGGGGGCGCCAGCGGGCGTCGGCGCGCATTGCGGTATCGGGCATGGGGACTCGCTTTGCTCGCGCCCTGGGCGCGGGATCTTAAGCGCGCGACTATGGCCCATGAAGAGAGGATCGGCAAGATGTCGGCCCTGGCGCAACGCTACCATCATCCGCTGTCATTGATTTTTGACGCGCCCGTGGCTACGTTAGCGGCCCCTGGAAGGGCCCGCGTACCCGGGCCCGGCTCCCCCGACCAGACGAGGTTCAGCATGAAAAAATGGGAATGCGTGGTTTGTGGCTTTATCTACGACGAGGAAGAAGGCCTGCCTGAAGACGGCATCGAGCCCGGCACCAAGTGGGACGACATTCCCGATGACTGGGTGTGCCCGGACTGCGGCGTCGGCAAAGAAGACTTCGAGATGGTGGAACTCTGAAACAGGACACTCCCATGAACCCAATCGTGATCATCGGCTCCGGCCTGGCCGGTTTCAATACGGTCAAGGAATTCCGCAAGCTGGATAAAGAGACACCGGTGGTGGTGCTCACCGCCGACGACGGGCGTAACTATTCCAAGCCCATGCTCTCCACCGGCTTCACCAAGGAAAAAACCGCCGATGAATTGGCCATGGCGACCCCTGAACAGGTGGCCGAGCAATTCAACGTCACGGTGCGCACCGGCGTCCATGTGGCCGGCATCGACACCGACAAGCAGCGCGTGCTGCTGCCCGACGACCACCTGGATTACAGCAGCCTGGTGCTGGCCCTGGGCGCGGACACCTGGACGCCGCCGCTGGAAGGCGACGCGGTCGGCGAAGTGTTTTCGGTCAACGACCTGATGGACTACGGCCGTTTCCGCCAGGCCCTGGCCGGCAAGCGCGAGGTCACCATTCTCGGCGGCGGCCTGATCGGCTGCGAGTTCGCCAACGACCTTTCCAACGGCGGCTTCCAGGTCAATCTGGTGGAGCCCCTGGGCCGCTGCCTGCCGATGCTGCTGCCGGAGCCGGCGTCCGCCGCCGTCGGCCGGGGTCTGGAAGAGCTGGGCGTGCGCTTTCACTTCGGGCCACTGGCCAAGGCCGTGCATCACGGCAAGGACAACCCGGACAAGCTGGTCACCGAACTGTCCGACGGCACCCATCTGGAATCCGATGTGGTGCTCTCCGCCATCGGCCTGCGTCCGCGCATCGGCATCGCCGGGGACGCTGGCCTGCGCACCAACCGCGGCATTCTCACCGACCAGAGCCTGCGCACCAGCGCCGACAATGTTTACGCCCTGGGCGACTGCGCCGAAGTACAGGGCCATGTGCTGCCCTACGTGTTGCCGCTGATGGCGTCCGCGCGGGCCCTGGCCAAGACCTTGGCCGGCGAGCCCACCCCGGTCAGCTACGGCGTGATGCCGGTGACCATCAAGACGCCGGCCTGCCCGGTGGTGGTGTGCCCGGTGCCCGAAGAGCTGGAAGGCGATTGGGACATCGAGGAAGAGGGCAACACCGTCAAGGCCCGGTTCCGCGACCGCGACGGTAACCTGCGCGGCTACGCCCTCACCGGCGACGCGGTGAAGGAAAAGATGAAACTCAACAAAGAGCTGCCGGCGCTGATGCCATGAAATTCCGTCTGATCCTGATGGTGCTGGGCTGGCGGCTTGCCTGGCTGGCCGGCCGCCACGAAGGCTTCCGCAAGCAGCTCGCCCACCGTGACGTGGTGATGCAGTGGCGCACCTTCAACGGCGGCGTGGCGCGCTGGTATCACTTCCAGCCCGACCGCGTGACCAGCCGCAAAGGGCTGCATCCGGAACCCTCCGTCACCCTCAACTTCAAGAACGCGGAGTACGCCTTCCGCACCCTCAAGGCCTCCGGCAAGAACCAGATGGCGTTCATGGAAGGCATGCAGGCCGGCGACATCAAGGTGGAAGGTGATCCCGGCCACCTGATGTGGTTCATGACCCTGATGAAGTTCATCATGCCCAAGCGCTGACCGGCCCAAGCGGGGCCGGTTATGCCCGCACCGGGACCAGACCGAGCTGTTGAACGAAAGGGTTGAAGTCTTTATCGGAAAACAGCAGAGGGATGGCGCGGTCGATGCAAAAGGACGCGATAATGACATCGGCTGTCTTGCGAATGGTGATGCCTCTCTTGCGCAAGCGGCGGAAGTTTTCCGCGCTCTTGACCGCCATGTCCTGGCCGAGCATGTCGAAGACGGTCAGGCTTTCCATCAGGCGCTTCGCGGTGCGGTAGTCCCCATCGCCCCGGAAACCTTGAAGGACTTCAGTCAGAATCAGGTCACCTACGGCCACCTGGCGAACGCCGAGTGTTTGATCCAGGATGTCCGCTTCCCGGGAATCCCTGCCATTGAAATAATCGATCCAAACACTGGAATCGACCAGGATCATCGGGCCTCTCTCATTTCATCAAGATCACCGGACCAGGCCAGTTTCCCTCGGAAGCTTTTAATGGCGGCCTGTTTGTTCAGTTGAATCAGGGTCCTCAAACCCAGCTCGACCGCGTCTTTTTTTGTTTTCAGCCCGGTTGCCTTGAGGGCGTCGCTCATCAGGTCATCATCGATGTCGATATTGGTGCGCATGTGATCTCCGGAGTTATCCAGCGGATGTGTATGGATTTTATTATTCATACACATGGCAAGAAAATCAACCGGCAGGAAAGGAGCCGGCGCGAAAGGTGCGCAGCCACACCCAGCCCATCAGCACGCCCCGGCTGGCCATGAACAGATTCATGGCCAGCCACAGGCCGTGATTGCCCCAGCCGCTGGTCAGCCACCAGATCGGAAAGAACAGCGCCGTGGCGACGATCATGGTGTTGCGCATTTGCCGGGCCAGGGTGGCGCCCACGAACACGCCGTCCAGCCAGAAGCCGGCGCTGGCGGTGAGCGGCAGCAGCAACATCCAGGGCAGATAAGTCACCGCGCTGTCGCGTACCCCGGGCAGGTCGGTGAGCAGGCGGATCAGCGGCCCGCCGCCGGCGGCGAAGGCCAGCAGGCCGGCCCCGGCGATGATCAGCGTCCACTTGCCGGTGCCGGCCACCGCCGCGTTCAGGGCGCGCCGGTCGCGGCGGCCGGTGGCGTCGCCCACCAGGGCTTCGGCGGCGTTGGCGAAGCCGTCCAGCGTATTGCTGAGCAGCAGTAAAAAAGTAATCAGCACCGCGTTGGCGGCCAGCACCGTATCGCCCAGCCGTGCCCCCTGGGCGGTGAAAAAGAAAAACACCGTCAGCAGCGCCAGGCTGCGGATAAAAATATCCCGGTTCACCGCCAGCAGCCGCAGCATCGGCGCCACCTGTGTGAGCGCGCCCGCCGGCAGCGCCCGCCAGGCGGCGCCGAAGATCTCCCGGCGCAGCCAGAACAGCCCGCCGGCCAGGCCCAGGTATTCGGACACCGCGCTGGCCACCGCCACGCCGCGCACATCGAAATGCCACACCTGCACCAGCAGAACATCCAGCAGGACGTTGCTGGAGTGCATCAGCACGGTCATTTTCAGCGGCACGCTGGTGCGGTGCAGGCCGATGGCGAAGCCAATCAGCGCGAAATTCCCCAACGCCGCCGGCGCCCCGAGAATGCGGAGGCCGATGTACTCCCGCGCCAGCCCCTGCGTCTCGGCGCTGCCGCCCAGCAGCCACAGCGCGGCGTCGCTGAGCAGTGGCTGCAGCAGGATCAGCGCGCTGCCCACCAGCGTCGACAACAGCAGCGCCCGCAGCAGCACCACCAGGGTGGCCTCACCGGCGCCGCGCGCTTGGGAGGTGAAGCCGGTGGTGCCCATGCGCAGGAAGTTGAACGAGAAATACAGAAACATGAAAACGTTGCTGCCCAGCGCCACCGCCGCCAGATACACCGGCGAATCCAGATGGCCGACCACGGCGGTGTCCACCAGACCCAGCAGCGGCGCGGTGATATTGGAGAGCAGCAACGGCCACGCCAACATCCAAATGCGGCGGTCCAGAGCAGGGTCCTTGGCGATCACGGTTAGGAGTCGGGTCGGCGCAGCAGGGTGAAGCCGAACAGCAGGGCGGCGGCCACCACGATGGAGGGCCCCACCGGGGTGTCGGCGTACCAGCTTACCGTCAGCCCGAGACACACCGACGCCAGGCCCAGCAGGCTGGCCAGGGCGGCCATCTGCTCCGGGGTGCGTGACAGGCGCCGGGCGCCGGCGGCGGGAATCACCAGCAGCGAGGTGATCAGCAGCACGCCCACGGTGCGGATGGCGCCGGCGATCAGCAGCGCCAGCAGCAACATCAGAATCAGCCGGGTGCGGGTCACCGGCACCCCTTCCACCTGGGCCAGGTCCTCGTTGACGGTGATGCTGAGCAGCGCCCGCCAGTGCCACGCCAGCAGCACCAGAATCAGCACCGCGCCGGCCCACAGCGCCAGCACGTCCCGCCAGTTCACCGCCAGCAGGTCGCCGAACAGGTAGGCGAACAGGTCCACCTGCACGCTTTTCTGCAGGCTCAGGGCGATCACGCCCAGCGCCAGGGTGGTGTGCGCGACGATGCCCAGCAGGGTGTCGCCGGTGATCTGGCGCTGCTGCTGCAGGCCCACCAGGGCGGCGGCGATGGCCAGACAAGCGACCACCACGGCGAGGTACAGGTTGACGTCCAGGGCCAGGGCCAGGGCCGCGCCCAGCAGGGCGCCGTGGGCCAGGGTGTCGCCGAAGAACGCCATCCGCCGCCACACCACGAAGGCGCCCATGGGGCCGGCCACCAGGGCCACCGCCAGGCCCGCCAGCAGCGCCGGCGCGAGCAGTTCAATCATGGTGGTGGCCCCCCTGGTGCGCGTCGTGGTGCGGGTCGCCGCTCAGGTCGTGGTCGTGGTCATGGTCGTGGGTGTACACCGCCAGATTGGGCATGCCGCCGCTGGGGCCGAACAGGCGGTGGTAGGCCGGGTCGCGGCTGACGGCCTCGGGCGTGCCGGAACAACACACGTGGTGATGCAGGCACACCACCTGATCGGTGCGCGCCATCACCAGGTGCAGGTCGTGGGAGATCAGCAGAATGCCGCAGCCGGTTTCGTCGCGGACCTGACCAAGCAAACCGTAGAGCGCGTCCTGCCCGGACACGTCCACGCCCTGGGCCGGTTCGTCGAGCACCAGCAGGTCGGGTTTGCGCAGCAGCGCCCGGGCCAGCAGCACCCGCTGCATCTCGCCACCGGACAGCCCGCTAACGGCGCGCCGGCGCAGATGCGCCACGCCGGTGCGTTGCAGCGCGTCGCGCCGCGCGCGGGTGCGCCCCGGCGCCGCCAGCCACAGGAAGCGGTCGACGGTCAGCGGCAGGCTCTCGTCCATCTCAAGATGCTGCGGCATATAGCCGATACGCAGGCCGGCGCGGCGTTCCACCCGGCCGCGATCGGGCCGCGTCAGCCCCAGTACCAGTCGCGCCAGGGTGCTTTTGCCGGCGCCGTTGGGGCCGATCAGCGTGGTGATGCGGCCCGGCTCCAGGGTCAGGGACACATCGTCGAGCACACTGTGCGCGCCGTACGCCAGACCGACGCCGTGCACCGCCACTAACGTCTGGTTGTCAGCCCGCAGCTGCGACATTTGAGAGCCCCCGATGAACAAAGCGGTGATGATATACTATTTGCCCGGTCAATCGCTTGGGCCCGGCGCGGCCGTTCGGGCTTGACGGCTCGGGCACACTGATTGGATTGGCGCTCTTGATGAGCACGTTCACGGTTCCGGACATACCCCATGCGATTCCTGCTCGTCCCTCTCTTATTGGCGCTGTGCGCGCCGTTACCGGCGCGTACCCTGGTGGCCAGCGTCGAGCCCCTGGCCATGGTGCTGCGCGACCTGTACGGCGACAGCGCCGAGGTGGTCACGTTGCTGGAAGCCAACCAGAACCCGCACAACCCGATGTTGTCGCCGCGCCAGATGCTCACCCTGCGCCGCGCCGACCTGCTGGTGTGGCTGGGCGAAGCGGCGGAGCCGGCGGTGGCCAGTTTGGCGGCGAAACGCGACGGCGACAGCCTGGCGTTACTGTCCCTGCCTGGCGTCACCCGCCGCGAGGGCGGCCACCGCCATGACGGTGACGACGACCACGGCCACCACCACGAACCCGGCGAGCTGGACCCGCATCTGTGGCTGGACCCGCGCAACATGGCCGCCCTGGCGCGGGGCCTGGCGGCGCGCGAGCAACTGCCCGACGGCCAGCCGGCGGCGTTCCTGGCCGGCCTGGAACGTACCGAGGCGGCGTTGCGGGAACGTCTGGCGCCGGTCGCCGACACCCCCTGGCTGACCTTCCATCACCCCTGGGGTTATTTCCAGCAGCGGCTGGGTTTGCGTGCGCCGGTGATCATCAGCGAGCAGCTCGGCGCCGGCCCCAGCAGCCGCCGTTTCGTGGCGCTGGCGCAGCAACTGGAAGCGGAGCAGGTGCACTGCGCGATTCTCGAGCCGGAGGCGCAGCCCGATCTGGTCACGCGCCTGTGTCCCGACTGCCAACAGGTGGCGCTGGACCCGCTCGGCCGCGACACGTCCCCGGGTGGCAACGGTGACGACTACGCCCGCTGGCTGAGCGAGCGGGTGGCGGCGGCCTTCGTTCGCTGCCTGGCGCCAGGAGCGTGAACTGGCCCGCGCGCCGCTTTTTGGCCCGGCCGGGTCCATTGAGCCGGCGCGTGAAACCGGTATGCTGATGCGTTTGTCGGGTCGAGGAGAAGGCATGGGGCAGTCGCAGGGTGGGCAAGACGAATCGGCCATGGCGGCGCTGCCGGGCCTGGGCCGTCTTGCGCTCACATGCTGGGATTACGCCTGGCCGCTGCGGCGCGAATACGGCCCCGGTGGCGGCGCCGTGGAGCGCGCCCTGGACGAAGCGGTGGAGCGCGGCTTCAACGCCATCCGTCTCGACCCCTACCCGCATCTGCTCGCCACCCCGCCCAACAGCGTCCACCTGGACCGCTGCGAAATCTTCACCGAGCCGGACGCCCGCCTGGGCATCGGCGCCGGCGCCGAAACCGTGCAGATTCGCAAGGCGTTCCAGCGCCTGCTCACCGCCGCCGCCGACCGGGGTTTGAAGCTGTGGCTGAGCGGCTTTTTCATCGCCGACAGCCGCGCCCGCCGTTCTTTCGTGCGCCGCCCCGCCGACTTCATCGACGTCTGGGTGGAAACCCTGGAACTGGTGCGCCAGTGGGGCCACCTGGACACCGTGGTGGCGGTGGATTTCTGTCACCATTTTCCGTTTCCGCCCTGGAGCCACGGCGTCATCCGGCGGGTGTTCGGCCAGCCGCCCCAGCGGCCCCTGCCGCGGCATTGGGGCCGCGAACAGGAACAGGCGGTGGAGCAGTATCTGCTGGAAGTGCCGCGCGCCCTGCGCGCGCTGTTTCCCACCATTCATTTCGGCGTCAGCGCCGCCGCCGCGGACACCGATTATCTGCGTCAGTTGGACACCAGCGAGCTGGATTTCCTGGAACTGGGCCTGTGGCTGGACGACGACCCGCGCTACCGCTTGGCCACCGGCGCCGATCTGCCGGTGCCCGGCCTGCTCGACCGGCGCCTGGGCGCGCCCCTGCGGCGCGCGTTGATGGAGGCCACCGGTGAGCATTGGCGCGGACGCCTCCACGAGCAAATGCAGTGGCGGCTGGCGTTCACCCGTCTAAGGCGCTTGCAGCCGGTGCTCGGCGAGGGCTATCTGAGCCCGCAGGCGACCCCGGAGCGTTTTCCCCGGGGTTGGGCCGGGTTCACCGAGGCGCTGGTGGCCAAGGCGGTGGCCGACGGCGTGGCGGTGATCACGCCCACCAGCCTGGCGCGGCCGCACACCCCCTGGCTGTGGCAAGAAGCCGACTGGCTGGCGCACCTCAACCATCTGATTATCACCGGGCCGGGACGCTAGGCTCTTCAGTCGTCGCCCAGGGCGTTGAAGCGGTAGCCGAAAATACGCGCGAACTCCGCCGGGTCCTTGCTGCCCATCCCTTCCGATTCGCCGGCCACCGGGCCGGCCAGCCGCGACAGCCAGAAGCGCAGCGCCGCCACCGCCAGGGCCAGCGACAGCACCGCGTCGTCCCAGTCGCCGCCACCGTCCCGGTAGCCGCCCAGCAGCGCCCCTTGCCGGCGCGGTACCGGCCGCCCATCGGCGGCCACCGCCCAATCGTTCAGCGCCACCGCCAGGTCGTACTCCGGCCGTTCCAGGCAGGCGTTATAAAAATCCAGCACGCCGGTGAGCCGGCCGTCATCGTCGAACAGGGCGTTGTCGCGGAACAGGTCGCCGTGGATCAGGGTGGGCGTGGCGGGGACCGCCCGCCAGCGGCGCAGCACCGACTGGGCGCGGTGCCGGTCGCCGTCGCTGAGCCGGCCCAGATGGGCGCTCAGATCCTCCAGCCGCCGGCGCTCCGTGGGCAGCGCCGCGCCGGCCTCGGCGGGCTGGCGGTGCAACTCGGCAAGCAGGGTGCCCACCTGGCGGCAATGGGCGCTGCCCACCTCGAAACAGTGAGCACCGGGCAGGCGTGGCACCAGCACCGCCGGTTTGCCCGCCACGCTGCGCAGCCGCTGGCCGTGTCGGTCCACCAGCGCCGCCGGCACCGGCAGGCCCGCCGCCGCCAGCGTCGCCAGCAACGCTAGATAGGGCGCCAGGGCGTCGCCGTCGAACTGCTCGAACACGGTCAACACCACCGCGCGCGGACTGTCGTCCGCGGCCCGGGCGTCGATCAGGAAGGTGCTGTTCTCAATGCCGTGGCGCGCGGCTTGCGCGTCCTCCAGCCGCAGCGCGTAGTCGGCCAGCAGGGCGGTCAGGTCCCGATCGTCGACACGGGTATAAACGGACATCAATATTTCCTTGAAAAAAGGCCGGGGATGACCGGGTTCTTTGCTTGGGGCGATGGTATAACCCCTGTCCATTGGTGGAAATACACGCCGGGTTTTATTAAGGAGAAACCATGTCCCTGCAACACAAGATCGAGCGCACCACGGTGCGCGCCCTGATGAAAATGCCCGGCGCCCTGGCCGGCCGTCTGGCCGGTGTGGTGGAAAGCGTGAGCCGCGAGGGCCTGGACCCCAAGCTGCGCCTGCTGCTGGCGCTGGGTGACGGTCGCAAGGGCTTCCATGAGCTGCCGCTGGCCCAGGGCCGGGCGCTCTACGGGCACATGATCGACATGCTCGACGTGGACCGGCAAGAGGTGGCGCTGACCCGCGATATCCGCGTGCCGGTGGAAGGCGGCGATACGCTGGTGCGTCTATACCGCCCCAAGAGCGCGCCCACCGAAGGCAGCCCGGCGATCATGTTCTTCCACGGCGGCGGCTTCACCATCGGCAGCGCGGTGGAATACGACCGCCTGTGCCGCCACATCGCCAACCTGACCGGTGCCGTGGTGCTCAACGTGGACTACCGGCTGGCCCCGGAAAGCCCGGCGCCCACCGCCGCCGACGACTGCCTTGCCGCCTGGCGCTGGCTCGGCGAGCAGGCCGGCGACCTGGGCATCGACACCGCCCGGATGGCGACCCTGGGTGACAGCGCCGGCGGCAATCTCGCCATCGTGGTGGCCCAGCAGGCCGTGATCCACGGCCTTGCCGTGCCCAAGCTGGTGGCGGCGGTGTACCCGAAAACCGACGGCGCCTCCGATATGCCCTCGGTCAGCCAGCTCGGCGGCGGCCAGGGCGGCCTGGATAGCGAGATGATCCACTGGTTCCACAACCACTACATGCAGGACGAAACCCTGGTGGACGATTACCGCGTCTCGCCGCTGCGTAACCCGGCCATCGCCGGGCACCCGGACACCATCGTGGTCACCGCCACCGATCCGCTCCGCGACGAAGGCCTCGCCTACAGCGAAAAGCTCAAGGCCGCCGGCGTCAATGTGGTCAACCTGGACTACCCGGAGCTGGTGCACGGCTTCATCACCATGGGCGGTGCCATCCCCAGCGCCCGCCGCGCGGTCAACGCCATCCTCCGGCAGGTGAAAGAGCGGCTCTGACGAGCCGCTTGCAGCGCCCCCTGACCTGGTCGCCCGGTGGCGCTACACTGTGCGCTTCACCGACCTGATCAGGGATTTCCATGACCGAGCGTAAACCGATCATTCTTGTTGACGGCTCCTCCTACCTTTATCGAGCCTTCCACGCCCTGCCGCCGCTGACCACCTCCACCGGCCAGCCCACCGGCGCGGTACGCGGTGTCGCCTCGATGCTGCGCAAGATGATCAACGACTACGATCCCGAGTACATGGCCGTGGTGTTCGACGCCAAGGGCAAAACCTTCCGCGACGAACTGTTCGAACAATACAAAGCCAACCGTCCGCCGATGCCCGATGAACTGCGCGAGCAGGTGCAGCCGTTGCACGACTTGATCCGCGCCATGGGCCTGCCGCTGATCATCGAGGACGGCGTCGAAGCCGACGACGTGATCGGCACCTTCGCGCGCGTCTTCAGCGAGCAACAGAAAGCGGTGCTGATCTCCACCGGCGACAAGGACATGGCGCAACTGGTCAACGACCACGTCACCCTGATCAACACCATGAACAACGCCGTCTACGATATTGACGGCGTGCGCGAAAAGTTCGGCGTCGGCCCGGAACTGATCATCGACTTCCTCGCCCTGATGGGCGACAAGGTGGACAACATTCCCGGCGTCCCCGGCGTCGGCGAAAAGACCGCCCTGGCCCTGCTCACCGGCCTGGGCTCGCTGCGGAACATCTACGACAACCTGGACAAGGTCGCCGAGCTGGATTTTCGCGGCGCCAAGTCCATGGGCAAAAAACTGGAAGACAATCGCGAGCAGGCGTTCCTCTCCTACGAGCTGGCCACCATCAAAGTGGACTGCGAACTGAAGGAAGCCCTGGACGATCTGAAGCTGCTCACCCCCGATGCGGAAAAACTGGCCGGCTACTACCGCGACCTGGAATTCAAAGGCTGGCTCAGTGAACTGCTGGAAGGCGACGACCCGGCGGTGGACGGGGCGCCGGACATCGAAAGCGAGCAGAGCATCGACCGGGACGGCTACCAGACCGTGCTCAGCGAAGAAGAGCTGGACGCCTGGGTCGACAAGCTCAAAAACGCCGAGCTGTTCGCCTTCGACACCGAAACCACCAGCCTCAATTACATGGAAGCGGATCTGGTCGGCGTCAGCTTCGCCACCGCCGCCGGCGAGGCCGCCTATGTGCCCTTCGGGCACGATTATCCGGGCGCCCCCGACCAGCTCGGCCGCGCTCTGGTGCTGGACAAGCTCAAGCCGATTCTCGAAGACGAGCAAAGCAAAAAAGTCGGCCAGAACCTCAAGTACGACATGAGCGTGCTGGCCCGCGCCGACATCACCCTGCGCGGCGTGCAATACGATACCATGCTGGAATCCTACGTGCTCGATTCCGTGGCCACCCGCCACGACATGGATTCCCTGGCACTGAAATACCTGGGCCACAAAAACATCAGCTTTCAGGAAATCGCCGGCAAGGGCGTCAAGCAGCTCACCTTTAACCAGGTGGGCCTCGCCGAAGCCGGGCCCTATGCGTCCGAAGACGCGGACATCACCCTGCGCCTGCACCAGACCCTGTGGCCGCGCCTGGAAAAAGAAGCCGGCCTGAACAGCGTATTCCACGACATCGAAATGCCGCTGGTGCCGGTGCTCAGCCGTATCGAACGCAATGGCACCTACGTGAACGCGGACATGCTCAAAAAGCAGAGCACTTTCCTCGCCAAGCGCATGCTGGAACTGGAAGAAAAAGCGTTCGAAGAAGCGGGCCAGAAATTCAATCTCGGCTCGCCCAAGCAGCTCGGTGAAATCCTCTACGAAAAACTGGAAATTCCGGTTATCAAAAAGACGCCCAAGGGCGCGCCGTCCACCGCCGAAGCCGTGCTTCAGGACCTGGCGTTACAGGGCTACCCGCTGCCCCAGGTGATCATGGATTACCGAGGCGTCTCCAAACTCAAGAACACCTACACCGACAAACTGCCGGAACTGATTAACCCCACCACCGGCCGGGTGCACACTTCCTACCACCAGGCGGTGGCCGCCACCGGCCGCTTGTCCTCCAGTGATCCGAACCTGCAGAACATACCGGTGCGCAGCGAAGAAGGCCGCAAGATTCGCCTGGCGTTCTCCGCGCCCAAAGGCAGCAAGATCGTCGCCTGCGACTACTCACAAATCGAGCTGCGCATCATGGCGCACCTGTCCGGCGACAAGGGCCTCACCCACGCCTTCGAGAATAATCTGGATATTCACCGCGCCACCGCCGCCGAAGTCTGGGGCAAAACCCTCGACGACGTCAGCGACAACGAACGCCGCAACGCCAAAGCGATCAACTTCGGCCTGATCTACGGCATGAGCGCCTTCGGTCTCGCCAAACAACTCGGCATCCCGCGCGGCGAAGCCCAGGAATACATCGACCGCTACTTCGACAAATACCCCGGCGTAAAACGCTACATGGAGAACACCCGCGCCGACGCCGCCGAAAAAGGCTACGTGGAAACCCTGTTCGGCCGCCGCCTCTACCTGCCGGAAATCAACAGCCGCAACGGCCAGCGCCGCCAGGCCGCCGAACGCACCGCCATCAACGCGCCCATGCAAGGCACCGCCGCCGACATCATCAAACACGCCATGATCAAGGTTCACCACTGGCTCGAAGACAGCAAACTGGACGCCCTGATGATCATGCAGGTGCACGATGAGCTGGTGTTCGAAGTCAAAGAAAGCCAGGTCGACGACCTGGTCATGCAAGTCACCCAGCGCATGGAAGCCGCCGCCAAACTGGACGTGCCGCTGATCGTCGACGCCGGGATCGGGGATAACTGGGAAGAAGCACACTAAGTCTGACAGAAGATAGTGTGTCTCTTTCCGCAATAGCCGGAGAGCGTCGAATGGACAAGCAGTTCTGGGAAGAAAAATGGGAAGCGCAGGAACTGGGCTTCCATCTGTCGTTCGTGCACCCGATCCTGAAACGCAATCTGGCTGCCTTCGATCTGCCCGCCGGGGCGACGGTCTTTCTGCCGTTGTGCGGCAAGACGCTGGATATCGGCTGGTTGCTGGAACAGGGATTGCGTGTGGTCGGGGTCGAGCTTAGCGAGTTGGCGGTGAGCCAACTGTTCGCGTCGCTGGGTGTTGGCCCGGACGTGTCGCCCTGGGGCGACGGTCGGGTGTGGCGCCATGGTGCGTTGACGGTGTTCCAGGGCGATTTCTTCGCGCTCACGGCGGACGACCTCGGCGACGTGGCCATGGTCTACGACCGGGCGGCGCTGGTGGCTTTGCTGGCGGCCATGCGTGAGCGCTACGCGGCTCACCTGGCCACTGTCACGGCGCGCGCCCCGCAGTTGTTGATCACCTTCGAGTACGACCAGGACCGCATGGACGGGCCGCCGTTCGCGGTACCCGCCGAAGAAGTGAAGCGCTTGTATGGCAGCGGCCATGCGCTGGACTGCCTGTCCCGCAAGGACGTGATCGGCAACCAGCCGGCGTTCCGCGAACGCGGTCTCGACCGTTTCGAGGAAATCGCCTGGCGTTTGACCCCTCTCTGACGTCCGCCTCTCTGACAGGCTTTTACATCCCCCGCCTTGTTCTCGTCTCTCAGGCTACTAGGTTGAAGGTATTCGACCTTCAATCAGGAGACGAACCATGTTGAATGTGAGCGGCGTGCAGTGCGACCTCTAAGGAAGCCAGTCCCGCTGTGCTTTACCGATCTGCCGGGCTATCACGGCCTTGGCATGGTCTAGTTCGCCGACGAGGCGATGTGCTTCGATGAAATTCCGGTGCCAGGCATCAAGGTTGTCACTGAGTGCCGAAGTCTGCTCCTGGATTAACCGGTTAATCCGCTTCGGCGCCATACCCAGTTGTTCGGCGAAAGCGTCCCAATGGTTGCGGTGCAGATTGCCGGGGTCGGTGTGACGACCCACCGGCAACGCCAGGTGGTGGCTGATGTTGTCGATGGCGAGCGTGCAGACCAAATCATAGAAGGGGGCGAGCGACCAGCCGTCCCGCCCGTGAGAGATCAGCGAAAGATTCTTCAGATGGCCGTCGGCGTTCCCCGCCAGCGCATTGAAGATTTGCCAGCGGGCAAGGGCTTGCAGGTCCACGGCGGGCGCCTGGCAGTGCTGTTGGAGCACCGCCGCTAACTCGGAGAACGCGTTGCTTCCGGCGTCGTACTTTGAAGCGTGTGAGCGCCCCTGCGCCTGGCAAAGGTCTTCCTGGTGCAATCGTGATACCACGCCGTCGCGGGCTTGGCGGTCGTAGCGTTCGGCCAGGGACGCGATATGCGGGCCGATACGCACAAGGCGCACCGGAGCGACGGGCAAGCCCAGTTTCCCGGCGATATAGGTGGTGTAGATTTCCAGCAACGGCACCTGCTTCAGGTCGCGCACCGGGAGTTTCAGGATGTGCGTGGACGCGGCGCCGCTCTCCGGCAGTTGGAAGGTCCAGGTGCCGTCGCCGGTGGCCGTGGCGCGCACCGGTATCTTGTCCTGGGCGCCGGCCAATGACAGGCGCGGGGCGTCGTCGCCATCCAGCCATTGGGCGCGGCCCCGTTCGATGGCGGTGATCAGATCGGCTTCCCGGAGCGGGCGCAGAGCGTTGCTGCTGACATTGGGGATCTGATCTTCGGGCAGCAGCCGCAGCGCGCCGGCGCAGTCGTCACCCAGTTTCTCCAGCAGCGTGAAATCGTCGTCGGCGATACCCAGTTGCCGCACCAGCCGGTCCCGGGCGTTTCCTTCCGGCAACAGATTGGCGAAGAAATGGTGCCCGCGCAGATCCGGCGGCAGGAAGTCGCCGGTTTCGTCCACGGGCAGGCTGCAGGAGATCGCCCAGCCGTCGTCCAGCCAGTCGCCGTCGTAGATAAACGCCATGCGCCCGCCGCCGCTGTCCAACAACCGGCCGACCTTGCGGTCTTGATACCAGACGTTCAGGGCCCGGCTCATGAGGCACCCCCTCGTGGCACGGCGAACAGATCAAGCCCTACCAAGCGCGCGATCTTCAGCGCCAGCCCCAGACGCACCGTGTCCTTGCCGCGCTCGAGCTCCGATAAAAAGCGCGGGCCGACGCCAGCGATTTCCGCCAGGTCCACCTGGGTCAGGCCCTGGGCCTTACGGGCGGCGCGAATCCGGCGGCCCAGCGCTTCCGGGTTGTCGATGTTGTATTTTGCCGGCACGGCGCTCATCGATATCGCTCCAAATATTCCTGATCGGTAATATTAAGGCGGTATCGCGCCTGAAGTCCAATAAAAGTACCGATCGGTAATAAAATGGCGGCTTTAAGGAAAAAACACCCCAATATTACCGATCGGTACATTTTTCCGCCAAGTTGGCGTTCTGCCACCACGGCGCTCGCCAGTGGATCTCCGGCGGGCGTCGACTACCAGGGCAGCTCGCTGCCGTCGGAATGCCAGAAGGTGCCGGCGGCATTGAGGCCTGCTTTGCTGATGCGGTAGCCGTATTTTTTGCCGGAATCGTTGTCGGCGATGGAGCCCATGCGCGAGGTCATCAGCCCGACTTTGCTGCCGTCATGCAGGTTATCCAGCAGGGCATGGGTGACCCGCAGCGGGCCGAGGGTGTTCACGTCGATGCCTTCGATAACGCGCACGCCCAGGTCGTGCAGATCCTCGCCGCCTTTGTTCACGGCGGACGAGCGGTACACCGCGATAACCTGATTGCCGCGCGCTTTCCACAGGCGCGCCATGTCATAGCCGATGCCGCGATTGGCGCCGGTGATTACGATCGTCTGACTCATGGGTTGGGTCCTTACAATGGCGTTGCGATGCCCTACAACCTGGGGCGGGCCGGCGCTTGGGACAACCCGTGGGCGGGCGCCGACAACAGTCTTTTACGTTCCGCGGGCTCGGCGCTGTGCGCCGGAACCTGTTACATTCCAAGTCCTTCTCTATTTCCCGGTTAAAGGATCTACCCATGACTATTTCCGTAGGCGACAAGATTCCCGACGTCACCATCAAAACCAACGGCGAAAAGGGCCCCGAGGACCTCTCCACCGGTGAGTTCTTCAAAGGCCGTAAGGTGGTGCTGTTCGCGGTGCCCGGTGCCTTCACCCCCGGTTGCTCCAACACCCACATGCCGGGCTTCGTGGTGGAAGCGGACGAGTTGCTCTCCAAGGTCGACGTGATCGCCTGCCTGGCCACCAACGACGCCTTCGTGATGGACGCCTGGCAGAAAGATCAGAACGCCGAGCGCATCACCATGCTGGCGGACGGTAACGCGGAGTTCGTTAAGGCCCTGGGCCTGGAGCTGGACGCCACCGGCGGCGGTATGGGCATCCGCAGCAAACGGTTCGCGCTGGTCGCCAACGACGGCGTGGTGGAGTACCTGGGCGTGGATGAAAAGGGCGTCGAAGACAGCAGCGCCCAGACCGTGCTCAAGCACCTCTAAGCCGCGCGTCCGGCGCCGAGGCTATTGAAGCTGGTCGGGGTCGCGGGTGAAGCGGTTGGGCGGCAGCGTCACGCCGCTCACCCGTTCGCCGATCAACAACGTTTCCCCGTGGTAGCGTTCACCGCCGGTAACCGTGAATTCAAAGTCATAGCACCGCCACAGCCCCCATTTGCCGCGTGAATCGCGGCGCAGGCGCAGGCTTTTCAGGCCCACGGTCTGGTCGAGCAGCAGTACCTGTTCTTGCTGGCAGTGGCGCCGGGTGGCGCGCAGCGCGGTTTCACGCAGGCGTTGCGCGCGCCAGAACAGGGCCGCGCCGAGTACCAGGGCGCTCAGTAACAGCAGGTCGGTCAATTCCAGATTCAAGGTATATCCGCTTTGTTGGTTCGAGGGTTATGGTAAGGGGCCGAGGCCCTTAATGAAACGCAACCGTGCAAGGAGATGATTATGGTGGGAATCGTGGAGAAATTGCGGCGCCTGCTGCGCGGCGACAGCGCGGCGAGAGCCCCCCGGGACGACAGCCAGGAGCCCGGCGATAACCAGACCCCGGGCATTGACCGCCCGTCCGACAACGCGCCCGTGGCAAGGGGCGACGAGGGCGCGGCCCACCCCGACGCGGATCCGGAAGACCTGCACCATGGTCGTCGCCGGCTTAAGGAAAGCCACACCAGCCACTGGGACCTGGACTACATGCCCCGCGAAGACATGGAAGAACTGGCCAAGGCGAACCGTAAGTCCGGCGACAAGGACGACAAGGACTAGCGCTTCAGCACTAGTTCTTCAGCCGGTAGCCGGTTTTAAAGATCCACCAGATGGTGACCACACAAAGCAGCATGAACATTACTGTCATGCCCAGGCTCACCCCCACGTTCACATCGGCCACGCCGTAGAAGCTCCAGCGGAAGCCGCTGATCAGATACACCACCGGATTGAACAGCGTCACCGTTTGCCAGAACGGCGGCAGCATGTTCACTGAATAGAAGGTCCCGCCCAGAAACGTCAGTGGTGTGACGATCATCATCGGAATAATTTGCAGCTTTTCGAAGCCGTCCGCCCAGATGCCAATGATGAAACCGAACAGGCTGAACGTCACCGCCGTCAGCACCAGGAAAAACAGCATCGCGAACGGGTGCTCGATGCCGAAATCCACGAACAGGCGCGAAGTGGCGAGAATCAGCAGCCCGAGAATAATCGACTTGCTGGCGGCGGCGCCCACGTAGCCCAGCACCACCTCCACGTAGGACACCGGCGCCGACAGCACCTCGTAAATGGTGCCGCTGAATTTCGGCATATAAATGCCGAACGAGGCGTTGGAGATGCTCTCGTTGAGCAGCATCAGCATGATCAGCCCGGGAATGATAAAGGCACCGTAGCTGATGCCGTCGATCTCCACCATGCGCGAGCCGATCGCCGAACCGAACACCACGAAATACAGCGAGGTTGAAATCACCGGCGAGGCGATGCTTTGCATCAGGGTGCGCCAGGTGCGGGCCATTTCGAAAAAATAGATGGCGCGAATCGCATGCAGGTTCATTGGCTGTCTCCGGCCGCGGGTTGCGTGGTGGCGGAGCGGTTACCGTTATGGACCAGGTCGACGAAGATTTCCTCCAGGGAGCTTTCCCGCGTGCGCAGATCGCGGAACTCAATGCCCAGCTCGCCCAGGCGGCGCAACAGGCCGGCGATGTCGCCGTGCTCGTGGCGGGCGTCGAAGCTGTACACCAGCTCATGGCCGTCGGCGGCCAGGCTCAGCGACATCGGCGCCAGGCTTTCCGGCACCGCCGACAGCGGCTCGGACAACTGCAGGCGCAGTTCCTTGCGGCCCAGTTTTTCCATCAGGGTGTGCTTGTTTTCCACCAGAATAATCTCGCCACGGTTGATCACGCCGACCCGGTCGGCCATTTCTTCCGCTTCCTCGATGTAGTGGGTGGTGAGAATAATGGTCACACCGTTTTCGCGCAGGCCGCGCACCATTTCCCACATGTCCCGGCGCAGCTCCACATCCACCCCGGCGGTGGGTTCGTCGAGAAACAGGATGCGCGGCTCGTGGGAGAGCGCCTTGGCGATCATAACCCGCCGTTTCATGCCGCCGGACAGCGCGATGATCTTCTCGTTGCGCTTGTCCCACAGGGACAGGTCGCGCAGCACCTTCTCCACGTAGTCCGGGTTCTTGGGTTTACCGAACAGGCCGCGGCTGAAGGTCACCGTGGCCCACACTGTCTCGAACGCGTCGGTGGACAGTTCCTGGGGCACCAGCCCGATGGTCGAGCGGGCGGCGCGGAAATCGCTGACGATGTCGTGGCCGTCGGCCAGCACGGTGCCGCCGCTGGGATTGACGATGCCACAGATCACGCTGATCAAGGTGGTCTTGCCGGCGCCGTTGGGGCCCAGCAACGCGAAGATTTCGCCCCGGCGAATCTCCAGATTCACGTCCTTGAGGGCCCGGAAGCCGGAGTCATAGGTCTTGTTCAGGTGTTGCACGGAAATGATGTTACTCACGACGACTCCTTGGATGTTTTCGCTGTGTTCCCGTTCGGTCGTTCGGGGAGCGCGGAAAACGACACCGTAGTATGCCTCAGACGACGGCGATCGTGGACGGAACTGTGTGGGCTCAAGTAAGGTTGAGGTCAACAGCGGACGGAAAAGGGTGTCACGATGGGAAAGATAGCGGTGGCCGATCTCGGCAAGGCGCTGGCGCCGGGGGAGGTGGCCCGGCGCAGCGGCGTGGCGGTGTCGGCGTTGCACTTCTATGAAAACAAAGGCCTGATTCACAGCTACCGTAACAGCGGCAACCAGCGCCGCTACAGCCGCGACGTCCTGCGCCGGGTGGCGGTGATCAAGGTCGCCCAGCGAATCGGCATTCCACTCGCGGAGATCGGGCGGGCGCTGGCGGAACTGCCGGACGGCCGCACCCCCAACGCCCAGGACTGGAAGCGCCTGTCGGCGCGCTGGCGCCACGACCTGGATGAGCGCATCCAAAGCCTGACGCAGCTTCGCGATCACCTTGACGGTTGCATCGGCTGCGGCTGCCTGTCGATTAACGCTTGCCGTTTACGCAACCCGCTCGATGAGTTGTCCGAGGAAGGGCCCGGCCCGCGTCTTCTGAAGCCTGAATAGCCCGGTCGGCTGTAAATTCCGGTAAACGACGACGCCGGGATGGGGCGGCTTCGGGTATCTTGAGTGCATCACAGGCAGCACCCATTGCCGAAGAGCAAAGGAGAGGCAACCCATGACACTGTTCGAAGCACTCAGAGAAGACCACGATGTCCAGCGCACCCTGCTGGGCCTTCTGATCAAAACCCACGGCGACAGCGACGGTCGCGAAGAGCTGTTCGAAAAGGTCAAGAACGCTTTGACCCGCCACGCCGCCGCCGAGGAGCGCGCGCTTTATATTCCCATGATGGAAGTGGACATGACCCAGGAAAAAGCCCGCCACAGTGTCGCCGAGCACCACGAAATCGACGAGCTGCTGGAAGAACTGGAAGACACTGATTTCAGTTCATCGGGCTGGCTGGCGACGGCCAAGAAACTGGAGCATCTGGTCACGCACCACCTGGACGAGGAAGAACAGGAAGTGTTCCAGCTCGCCGGCCGCGCCCTGGATGACAACCGCAAGACCGAGCTCGCCGGTGTTTACCAGGAGGAGATGAAAGCCGCGCAATGAGCATTCTGCAGCTGCCCCACGACAAGCCCGCGGCGGTCTTGATCGACTGGCACGCCACCCTGGTGGATACCCACGACGCCATGTACCACGCCGTCGATGACGTACTGCCCAGGCTCGAGGAGCTGGGGCTCTGGGACCGGCTGTTGAAACCGGAAGAGTCGAAAACCATCGAGGACGCCAAGCTGGTCAAGTACGTGCGCGAGCACCACAAGCTGCACCCCAAGATCAGCGCCCAGCGGAAGATTTCCCGCACCGATATCTTCGAGGTGTTGTTCGGCGCCGACGGCGACGCCAAGCGCCGAATCCACCAGGCCTTCGATGACTGCTACAAAAACTATGTGGACGAAGTGCACCCGCTGGAAGACGACATCCGCGTGCAGCTCGAGCGGCTGCGCCAGTCCGGGGTGCCGGTGGCGCTGATCTCCAACCGCAAACGGGCCTTTCTCGAGCACGAATTGCGCATTGTCGACGGCACCGGCTGGGAGGATCTGTTCGATGTGATCGTCTGTGGCGACGACGTGGAACACCGAAAGCCGGCCCCGGACATGCTGCTCAAGGCGCTCGAAGAACTGAACGTGACAGCGGGGGAGAGCTGCTGGTACGTGGGCGACAGCACCACCGATGTGGTCGCCGCCAAGGAAGCGGGCATCACCGCGATTTTCTACAACGGCGCCGGCTGGCCCGATGCCTGGCTGGACAAGATCTTTCCCAACACCGTCAGCCACCCGCACCGTCCAGACGCGGTGGTCACCAGCATCGCCGACCTGGTGCGTCTGGCGCGGCTGATGCTGGCCCAGGGCAAGCGGGTGGACCGCGCCAGGGGCTAGGGCGTCCAGGCGGCGGCGATTGGCCCGCTGTGAATATGGTACCATGGTACTATCTGTGACCATCGACCGCCTCCACAGCAGGAACCACCGATGAATCAAGACGCCGGCCTGGCCCCCCAAGCGCGTATCCACGCCTTTCGTGACGATGCCCTCGGCGACCACGACGCCACTGCCCTGGCTGACTTGTTGCGCCGTGGCGAGCGTAGCGCGACGCAGCTCACCGAGGCCGCCATAGAGCGGATTCAGGCGGTGAACCCGGCGCTTAACGGTCTGGCGCTGGACACCTTCAACGCCGCCCGCCAGGCTGCCGGGCAGCGCCAGCAGGGCGGCGGTGAGTTCGCCGGCGTGCCCAGCCTGATCAAGGACAATATCGACGTGGCGGGGCTGCCCACCGGGCACGGTGCCCGCGCCGTACGACCGCGCAACGCCGCCAGGGACAGCCACTTCGCCCGCCAGTATCTGGATCAGGGCTTCGTGCTGCTGGGCAAAACCCGGCTGCCGGATTTCGGCTTCAGCGCCACCACCGAATACGCCGGCGCGCCGGCCACCCGCAACCCCTGGGCGCCGGGCTATTCCAGCGGCGCCTCCTCCGGGGGCAGTGCCGCGCTGGTGGCGGCCGGCGCGGTGCCCATCGCCCATGGCAACGACGGCGGCGGTTCGATCCGCATCCCCGCCGCCTGCTGCGGCCTGGTGGGCCTCAAACCCACCCGCGGCCGGCTGGTGAAATCGGAAGCGTCCCGCTCGTTGCCGGTCGATATCATCGCTGAGGGCGTGCTCACCCGCAGCGTGCGCGACACCGCCAATTTCTTCGCCGCCGCCGAGCAGTATTACCGCAACCCCAAGCTGCCGCCGATCGGCCGGGTGGAAGGGCCCGGCCGGCGCCGCCTGCGCGTGGGCCTGGTGATGGACTCGATCACCGGCAGCCCCACCTGTCCGCGGACCCGGGCGGTGGTGGAGGACGCCGGCCATCTGCTGGCCGGGCTCGGCCACCACGTGGAAGAAGCGCCGGTGCCCCTGGAGCGCCGCTTTATCGACGACTTCGTGCTCTACTATGGCTTCATGGCGTTCATGGTGAGCACCTTCGGCCGGCCCATGTTCGGGCCCGGCTTTGATGCCGGGGAATTGGACGGCCTGACCCGGGGGTTGAGCCGCTATTACCGGCGCAGGCTGTGGAAAACCCCCGCCATGCTGTACCAGTTGAAACGCACCTGGACCACCTATGCTCGCTCGTTCGAACACTATGACGTGGTGCTGTCGCCGGTGCTCGCCCACACCACCCCGCCGCTCGGCTATCTGAGTCCCAACGTGGACTTCGAGGTGCTGATCGATCGGCTGATCAAGTATGTCAGCTTCACCCCCGCCAACAACGCCTCCGGCAGCCCCGCCCTGTCGCTGCCGCTGGGCGAAAGCCGCGAGGGCCTGCCCATCGGCGTGCAATTCTCCGCCCTGCAGGGCGATGAAAAAACCCTGCTGGAGCTGGCGTTCGAACTGGAACAGGCGCGCCCCTGGCGACGTATTCACGCCTGACGCCACGGGTGTCTTGAAACCGGATTTAAAGACCCTATAGTCACGTTGCCGGGTGCCACGTACCGGTGCCCGGCCCGATAACGCCAATCTGGACCTGATCCCAAATCTCAGGAGGTGATTTGATGTCAGTGCAGACGCCCACCCGAGCCGTCACCGGACCGGCTCCGGCAATACAGGACCCGTACCCCACCCGGCTGGCGAAAAAGCCGGACATGCCCTGGCTGAACCGCCGCGAAAAAGTGGTTAAGGGCGACGCCACCGATGGCCCCCTTTCCCAGCAGCAGCTGGACGAGTTCGAACAGCGCGGCTTTCTGTTCGAGCCGGACTTCCTGGATCAGCGGGAAGTGGAGGACCTCACCGGCCACCTGCATGAACTGCTCGGCCGGGATGAATACCGGGGCCGGGATTTCAGTGTCACCGAGCCCGGCAGCGAGGAAATCCGCTCCCTGTTCGCGGTGCATTTTCTGTCCGAACGTTTCAACCAGCTTGCCCGTGACCCGCGCCTGACCGGCCGCGCCCGGCAGATACTGGGCGGCGACGTCTACGTGCACCAGTCACGGATCAACTATAAGCCGGGCTTCCACGGCAAGGGATTCAACTGGCATTCGGACTTCGAGACCTGGCACGCCGAGGACGGCATGCCGTCCATGCACGCGGTGAGCGCCTCCATCGTGCTGACCGACAACCATCACTTCAACGGGCCCCTGATGCTGATTCCCGGCTCGCACAAGGTGTTCGTGCCGTGCCTGGGCGCGACCCCGGACGACCACCACAAGCAGTCCCTGAAGACCCAGGAATTCGGCGTGCCCGGCAACGACGTGCTGCAGGCACTGATCGAGCGGGGCGGTATCGAGGCGCCCACCGGCAAGGCCGGCGGCCTGATTCTGTTCGACTGCAACACCCTGCACGGCTCCAACGCCAATATGTCGCCGGACCCGCGCAGCAATGTGTTCTTCGTCTACAACCGCCGCGACAACGTTTGCGACCGGCCCTACGCGGCCCGGCGCCGCCGTCCCTCGTTCCTGGCCCACGGGCCCGGGGAGACGTGGACGCCGTAAGCCGGCCCGGTGTCAGGGTTCGCGGTGTTTGAAGAACGTCTGGATGCTGGAAAAGTCCTTGCCGCCCAGGCCCTGGTTGCCGAGGGCGGCGTACAGGCTTTTCGCCAGCGACCCCATGGGCGTGCTGGACTGGCTGGCCAGCGCCGCTTCCAGCGCCAGGCCCAGGTCCTTGTTCATCAGCTTCACCGCGAAGCCGCCGTTGTAGTCGTTGCTGGACGGCACGCCCTCCATCACGCCGGGCCAGGGGTTATACACCTCCAGGGACCAGTTGCGTCCGGAGCTGGCTTTCATGATGTCGGAGAGCACCGCCGGGTCCAGGCCGTGATCGGCGCCCAGCTGCAGGGCCTCGGCGGTGCCGATCATATGCACGGCGAGCAGCATGTTGTTGCAGATTTTCGCCACCTGGCCGGCGCCGTTGTCGCCGGCGCGGAACACGTTCTTGCCCATGCAGTCGAGCACCGGACGGGCGCGTTCCACCGCCGCTTCCGGTCCGCCGCAGATAAATGTCAGCGTGCCGGCTTTGGCCCCGCCGACACCGCCGGAGACCGGCGCGTCGATCATGGTACGGCCGCTGTCGGCGGCGGCGGTGGCCACCCGGCGGGCGGTGTCCGCGTCGATGGTGGAGCAGTCGATGATCAGGGTGTCCGGGTGGATGGCGTCCAGCACGCCATCGTCACCCAGGTACAGGCCGGTGACCGCGCCGGCGGAAGGCAGCATGCTGATCACCACCTCGGCGCCGGCCACCGCCGCTTGCGGGTCGGCGGCCACCGCCACGCCCTCCGCTTCCACGGTCTTGAGCAGCTCGGGGACCAGGTCGAAGGCGGTCACCGTGTGGCCGGCCTTGACCAGGTTGGCGGCCATCGGCCCGCCCATATTGCCGACGCCAAAGAATCCGATGTTCATATTGTTCTCCTTTTTGAATCGGGCCTTATAAGAAGCTCAGGTCTTTCAGAACCCGGCGGGCGATGATCACCCGCATGATTTCGTTGGTGCCTTCCAGAATCTGGTGCACCCGGCTGTCGCGCACATAGCGCTCCAGCGGGTACTCCTTGATGTAGCCGTAGCCGCCGTGCAACTGCAGCGCCTGGTTGCAGACGTCGAAGCACAGGTCGGTGGCGAGCCGCTTCGCCATGGCGCAGAAGGTGCCCTTGTCGGCGTCGCCGTGGTCCAGTTTCCAGGCCGCCAGCCGCACCATCTGCTGGGCCGCCACCAGGTGGGTGGCCATGTCCGCCAGGGTGAACTGCACGCTCTGGAAGTCGCTCACCGGCTGGTCGAACTGGCGGCGTTCCTGCACATAGCT
>DASUNW010000017.1:0-58071 GCA_036276955.1 Alcanivorax sp.
GAAGACCGCACCGAACAGATCGCCAATGCGATAGCTCGCTTCGGCGACGACGGCGCGCAGATCTACCAGGACGCCTTGCACTATGTGGCCGGCCTTAACAAGTACGTGGAAGACGTGCAGAGCGGCCTGCTTAAAGCGCCCGTTGAGTACGTGGCGCTGGGCGTCCGGTTGGAGCCCTTCGTGATCGAGGACGTGGTGGCCATCGCCACCCTGATCCAGGGCATTTTCGCCGGCGGCGGCGGCAACGAACACGACAATGTCCTGCTGCTGCAGGCGCTGCGCGAACAGACCGGTTCCGATCAGGCCGCCTGCGAGCTGTGGCGCGACCTGCGCCACGCCAACGACGACGAATCCTCGGTGACCACGGAACGGCGCTTCGCCACCCAATCGCCACCGACCATCGACGAGACCCTGTGCCCGCTGTCCGGCGAACTGGCCGGCCGCTTCCCGGGGGCGGTGCTGTTCGACGCCGGCTCCTTCCAGAGCTACCAGCCGCTGACCACCGAACCCTGCGGGCGACCTGGCCAGCCCACCTGCCCCACCGCGGTGGGCAATGTGCCGGCCCTGCCGGGCACCGGCGCCGTAGGCGGCTTGTTGGATGCGGTCGGCGAATTGCTCGGTGGCCTGTTGTCGCTGGCGTCTTCCAACCTGCCGGACGGCGAACCGAACCTGGCGGCCCGCTGGGCGCGGGTGACCATTGAAATGGATAAACTGTGGCGCGATACCCCCGAGCCCACCACCCTGCCCGGCGAGCTGAGCGACGCCCAGCGGCTGGCGGTGCGTGAGCGGGTGGGCCATCTCGCCCGCGGCGTGGCGGGCCTGCGCGAGGGCTTCCCCAACGCCATCTCCAACGCCTTGTTGCTGAGCGCGGAACACAGCGCCAGCGGTCGGCCGCTGGCGGTGTTCGGCCCGCAGACCAGCTACTTCGTGCCCCAGTTGCTGCTGGAGATGTCGGTTCACGGCGGCGACATCAATACCCGCGGCATGACCTTCACCGGCCTGCCCTATGTGGTGATCGGTCGCGGCCCGGACTTCGCCTGGAGCGCCACCTCCGGCAGCTCGGACCTGACTGATGTGCGGGTGGTGCGGCTGTGTCAGCCCGCCAAGGCGCCGGCCCACGGGGAAGGCGGCTATCAGATCGGCGGCCGATGCCGGCCTTTTGATGTGATCGATGACAGCTGGGCGGCACGTTGGAACCTGGCGGTACCCACCGACGACCCGGCCACCATCGGCCAGAACGTGGCGGTGCAACGCCGGGTGATCCGCACCGCCGAGTACGGCCCGGTGATTGGCTTCGCCACGGTGGCCGGCCAGCCGGTGGCACTGACCCGCCAGCGCAGTACCTATTTCGCCGAGCTGGATACCGCGCTGGCCTTCCTGCAGGTCACCCGCAACGACGTCCATGACGTGCGCAGCTTCCAGGAGGTGTTCAACAACACCACCGGCAGCTTTAACTGGTTCTACATCGACGATCGCGACATCGCCTTCTTCCACTCCGGGCTCTACCCGCGCCGCGCCGCCGGCGTGCATCCGGAGCTGCCCAGTTGGGGCAACGGCCAGTTCGACTGGCAGGGCTTTATCGATCTGGAAGCGCACCCCAACGACGCCAACCCCGAGCGCGGCTACCTGGCCAGCTGGAACAACCGCCCGGCCCGCGATTGGTGGGCCGCCGACGCCAACGCCACCTACGGCTCCGCGCACCGCAACGACATGCTGGATGTGCGGCTGGCCGAACTGGTGGAGCAAGGCAACGTGACCCGCGCCAACATGGTCGAGGCCATGGGCGACGCGGCGGTGGTCGATCTGCGCGGCCAGGAAGTGCTGCCCAAGGCGCTGGCGCTGCTGCAAAGCACACCGGTGACCGGCGACGAAGCGTCGGTGGTCGAGATGATGCAGGCCTGGGTGGACGGCGGTGCCTACCGGCGCGACCGGGACGGCGACGGTGAATACGACGCCCAGGCCGAAGTGGCGCTGATGGACGCCTGGTACACCCGCATGATCGAGACCCTGCTGCCGCAGGTCACCGCCCTGGAAGAGACGGCGGCCGGCAATGTGTCCCTGGTGGGCCGCGACAACGCGCCGGGTGCCGGGGGCTCGGCCTACCAGAACGGTTACTACGGCTATCTGGAACGGGTGCTGGAGCAGGCGCTGGGCGAGAGCGAGCAACCCTATCAACAGTTGCGTTGCGCCGATAGTGACACGGCGGAGGCCTGCCGCGCCGCCCTGGCCGAAAGCCTGACGCTGGCCCTGGACGATCTCGGCGGCCTGGCGAACCGGGACAACTGGGACGTGGACGAGAGCGTGGACGCCATCCAGCACCGCGCCATCGGCTTGTCCTCGGTGCCGGCGATCCACTGGCAGAACCGCCCCACCTTCCAGCAAGTGGTGGAGTTCACCAACCACCGCTAAGCCCCCACCCCACGCCGCCACCCATTCCGGGTGGTGGCGGAACGGAGTACTCTCTTCCCATCGATCAACGCCATGGAGGCGAAGCGAATGCGTTGGATGATCTACGGCGCCAACGGCTATACCGGCGAGCTGATCGCCCGATCCGCCCGTGGCCAGGGATTGAAGCCGATCCTGGCCGGCCGCCGCGAGGCCAAGGTGGCGCCGCTGGCGGAACAGGAAGGCCTGGAATACCGGGTGTTTTCCCTGGACGACCCGGACACCCTGGCGGACGAGCTGGCGGACGTGGACCTGGTGCTGCACTGCGCCGGCCCGTTTTCGCGCACCAGCCGGGCAATGCTGGAGGGCTGCCTGAAGGCGGGCACGCACTATTTGGACATCACCGGTGAAGTGGCGGTGTTCGAGCATGTGTTCGCCCAGGCCGCGCGCATCGAACAGGCCGGCATTATCGCCTGCCCCGGGGTCGGCTTTGATGTGATCCCCACCGACTGCCTGGCCGCCCGCCTCAAGGAAGCCCTGCCCGATGCCCGCGAATTGTCGCTGGGCTTTTCCACTCGCTCGGGCCTTTCCCCGGGCACCGCCAAGACACTGGTGGAAGCCCTCGCCGAGGGCGGCCGCGCCCGCATCAAGGGGCAACTCACCGAGGTGCCGCTGGGCTGGAAGGTACGACGCATTGATTTCGGCGCCGGCCCGCAGTGGGCCATGACCATTCCCTGGGGCGACGTCACCACCGCCTGGCACAGCACCGGCATCGCCAATATTCAGGTGTTCGTGCCGACGCCGCGCTGGCTGATCTGGGCCGCCAAGGCCGGCAACGTCACCCGGCCGCTGATGTCGCTGCCGGTGATTCAGGGTTACCTGAAATCGCTGGTGGACCGGCGCGTGAAAGGACCGGACGAACAGACCCGCGCCCGCCTGACCACCCAGGTGTGGGGCGAAGCCCGCAACGGCGCCGGCGAGCAACGGGTGATCCGGCTGCGCACCGCCAACGGCTACGCCCTGACCGTCGACGGCGCGCTGGCGGTACGGCGCTTTATCGAAGAGCAGGCCCCGGCGCCCGGCTGCTACACCCCGTCCAAACTCTGCGGCGCACAGTTGGTGGAGGAGTTGCCGGGGTCCGGCCGTTTCGAAGTAAGTGAGTGCTGACACCCCGTGCTCATAATGCATCGCGCTTATGCCGGTCGATGATTCTTATGCATTTGTTTAATTAACGAGCCGGCGTTAGCGTGTCCGTTTCACAGAGCTATTTTTATAACAGGCACTATTCGGGAGATAAGCATGCGCGCCATTCTCTGCAAGGAACTGGGGCCGGCGGACAAGCTGGTGATCGAAGACGTACCGTCACCCCAGGTGAGCGGTGACGGGGTCAAAGTGAAGGTGAAGGCGGCCGGCCTGAACTTTCCCGACACCCTGATTATCCAGGGCAAGTACCAAATCAAACCGGAGCTGCCGTTTTCACCGGGCGGCGAAATGGCCGGCGAGATCATCGAAGTGGGCCCCGACGTTAAAAACCTGAAGCCCGGCATGCGGGTGATGGGCCTGACCGGTTACGGCTCCTTCGCCGAGGAGATGGTGATCTCCGAAAGCCGCGTGATTCCGGTGCCCGATGGCATGAAGGATGAAACCGCCGCCGCCTTCAGCATGGTCTACGGCACCAGCTATCACGCCCTTAAGCAGCGCGCCAACATTCAGCCCGGCGAGACCCTGCTGGTGCTGGGCGCCAGCGGCGGCGTGGGCCTGGCCGCGGTGGAGCTGGGCAAGGCGATGGGCGCCAAGGTGATCGCCGCCGCCAGCAGCGACGACAAGCTGCAGGTGGCCAAGGAAGCCGGCGCCGACGACCTGATCAACTACACGGACGAAGACCTCAAGGACGCGCTCAAGAGCCGTTATCCGCAGGGCATCGACGTGATCTATGATCCGGTCGGCGACCGCTTCACCGAACCGGCGCTGCGTAACATGGCCTGGAACGGCCGCTTCCTGATCGTCGGTTTCGCCGCCGGCGAGATTCCCAAGATCCCCGCCAACCTGACCCTGCTCAAGGGCTGCAGCGTGGTGGGTGTGTTCTGGGGCGCGTTCACCGCCAAGGAACCAAAAGAGCACATTCAGAACGTGAAGGAGCTGATGCAGCTGTTCGCGGACGGCAAGATCGATCCGCGCGTCAGCGAGGTGTTCCCCTTCGAGCAGTACGAAGACGCCCTGGCGGCGCTGAGCTCGCGCCGCGCCAAGGGCAAAGTGGTTCTGAAAGTCAGCGACTGAACGAGCTGCAAGCGGGTGGGTCGGGTTACGGCCTTTGGCCTAACCCGACCTACACCTCGCTGCAAGCCAGGATAGCGTGGCGGCGGGGCCGTGCCTGTTAAGAAGCGGTTGCAAGTTTCAAGTTGAAAGTTAAAGCGCAGGGTGAGCCTTGCCGGCTGCATGGCCGTGCCCGCGTTTGCAACTTGTAACTTTCAACTTGCCACCTTGCTAGCGGCACGGCCTCTGCTCCAGCACGTCCTGCTTGAAGCTTGTAGCTTGCAGCTCCTCATCCCGACTGGTCGATGATCTTGCCGGGCGCGCCCTCAAGCAAGGCCGCTCGCAGGTCATCGGGCACGGTGGTTTTCTCGAACGGCTCGGTGGTCATCATCACGTACACCGCCTCCGCCCGACACAGCGCGCGGCCGCTCTCCGCGTGCACCATCTCGTGCTCCAGGGTGAAGGAGCTGTTGCCCACCTTCAGGGTGCGCACGTGCACGTCGACCACATCGTCGAAGCGCGCCGGCGCCTGCCATTCCAACGTCAGCTTAACCACCTGGTTGTCCAAACCCTGCGCCAGCAGGGCGTTATAGTCCCTGCCCAGGGAACGCATGAACTCCGTCATCGCCAGGTCCACGTAGTCCGCGTAGCGGGCATTGAACACCACCAGTTGGGCGTCGCATTCGTTGTAGCGGACCCGGAAACGGAAGCGAAAGCGCTCGCTCATGAAAACTCCTATTCAAGTTGTTCGGGCATGCCCGCGCGGCGCCGTTCGGCGAGCCACTGGCTGCGCGTGATGGCGGCGTCCTCGCCGGACATGCGGCTGATAATCTCAAAGAAATTCTGCCGGTACTCGTCTTTCATGACCTTATCACGGGCCTTGATGCGCACGGCGTAGACACTTTGCACGTTCTGGTGATCGAAGGCACGCCATTGCTGTTCGTCCTTGAGCAGGGTGTAGCTGTGGCCTTCCAGGGCGCGCCGCACGCTGTCGGAATCGAAGCTGCCGGCCCGCTCCACGGCGTCCTTCCACTGGTAGACGATGCTGTAGGCGGACGCCGCCGAGGTGGACGGCCGGGTGCGGTAGCGCTGGGAGAATTCCTCCACGAATTGCTGGCCGCGCTCAAAGCCGTATTCATAGGGCACGTTCCAGGTCCAGGGCACGGCGCCGATCACGCCGGCCATGATGAACGGTCCGGTCTGCTCGACCATGCTGAGGGTCAGGTTGGGCACCACGATCTGCATGCGCTCGGGGAGCTTCTTCCGCTGGGCGATGGTCATGCCGCGCACCATCTGCTCGCCGAACAGCACCATCACCAGCACGTCCGCGTCGCTGTCCGCCGCCGCCTGCATGGCCTCTTCGATTTCGTGGTAGCGCGCGCCGGGGAACGGCACCAGCACCGAGCCGTGACGGTTGCTGTCCTTGGTGTCGGTGAACTCGCGCATGGAGGCTTCGGTGGTGTGGCCCCAGGTGTAGTCGGCGGTGACGTAGAAGTACGTTTTGTCCTGGTACTCGCGCTTAAGATAGTCGCCCAGCACCCGCGCCGCCATCCAGGCGTTGTAGCACTCGCGGAACATGCCCAGGTGGCCGTCCTTGCCGGTGGTGTCGTTGGAATAGGTGAGGGTGCCGAAGTACAGCAGATCGTGTTTGCGGGCCTGCTTGCTGGCGGCGATGGCGACGGCGCTGGAAGAACCGCCGAACAGCATCGCCGCGCCTTCGGCGGCGAGCTCGTCGACGTTGCGCCGGGAGCGCTCCGCCTGGGAGGCGGAGTCACGCTCAATCAGTTCCAGCGGCCGGCCCCGCACGCCGCCGGCGGCGTTGATTTCGTCGATGGCCATCAGGGCGCCGCGCTTTTGCATCAGCCCTTCTTCGCTGTATTCGCCGGTATGCGGGTAGTTGAGGCCCAGCTTCACCGGTGTGGCCGCGTGCGCGCCGAATGCCAGCACGCAGGCGGCGACCATGCCCATGCCCTTTTTGAGTCCCATGGCGATTCCCCAGAGTGTTGTTATTCGTCCCGGCCCCGGCGCAGGACACCGGCAGGCCTCTCGCGAGACTGATAGCACGCCCCTGGAAAAGGGTGTTATTAGGCTTTGGTCGAGCGGGCTTTCAGCCAGCGTGACCGGTCAGTATTGAGCCCGGGCATACCGGGGAGTATGCTTCCTGGCCAAATTTAAAACAAAATTCCACTTTAACGGGATTCCACACGGGAGAGACTCATGACCGCGGTAAGTGAAGCGATGCCCGTCTACGCGCCGGCAATGGACGCGCAGGCCTTTGTATCCGTCCCTGAACGGCTGCAGGAACTGGCGGCCGCCCAGCCGGATAAGCCGGCGGTATACGATGAAACCGGCATGCTCACCTGGCGCCAGTTCGTGGATAACGTCAACCGGGTGGCCAACCGCCTGCGCGCCGCCGGCCTGCAACGGGGCGAAACCGTGGCCGGCTTGTCCGAGAACAGCGCCCGCTACCTGACCCTGTTCATGGGCACGCTCACCGCCGGCGGCTGCATGGTGCCGCTGTCCGGCATGGCGGCGGGCGACACCCTGGCGCTGATGGTCAACGACTGCGACGCCCGCTTTCTGTTCGTCTCCGCCAAACACCGCGCTCTGATCGAGCCGCTGCTCGAGGGGCTCGACAACATCCGCGAAGACACCCGCATCAGCCTGGATTTCCAGGCCGGCGGCTGGCTGGCCTTCGAGGACTGGCTGGGCGACCCCGCCAGCGACGCCCCGGACCACAGGCCGTCGCTGGACGACCCGTTCAATATTATCTACAGCTCCGGCACCACCGGGGTACCCAAGGGCATCCTGCACGATCACCGCCTGCGTGCTCGCCAGCTCGAGCGCGTGGCGGCCCTGGGTTACGATGAGACCGCGGTCAACCTGGTGTCCACGCCGCTCTACTCCAACACCACGCTGGTGTCGGTGCTGCCGACGCTGTTCGGCGGCGGCACCATCGTCAGCATGGCCAAGTTCGACGCCCACCGCTTCCTGGAGCTGGCCGAGCAACACCGCGTTACCCACGCCATGCTGGTGCCGGTGCAGTATCAGCGCATTCTCGCCGAGCCGGATTTCGACCGCTTCGACTTGAGCAGCTTCAAGATGAAGTTTTCCACCAGCGCGCCGTTGCGCGCCCATGTGATCGCCGACGCCATGGCGCGCTGGCCGGGCAATATTCTGGAGTTCTACGGCCTCACCGAGGGCGGCGTCACCACCACCCTGAACTGCGCCGAGAACCCGACAAAATGGGCCACCGTGGGCAAGGCCAGCCCGGGCTGCGAGCTGCGCATCATCGGCGAGGACCTGAAAGAGCTGCCGGCCGGTGAAATCGGCGAGATCGTCGGCCGCAGCGGCGCCATGATGCGCGGTTACTACAAGCGCGAAGACAAGACCAGCGAGCTGCTGTGGACCAGCGCCGACGGCGAGGTGTTCTACCGCACCGGCGACATGGGCCGCCTGGACGAGGACGGCTTCCTGTCGGTGCTGGACCGCCGCAAGGACATGATTATTTCCGGCGGTTTCAACGTCTACGCGGAAGACCTGGAGAAGGTGCTGCTCAAGCACGACGAGGTGGTCGATGCGGCGGTGATCGCGGTGCCCAGCGAACAATGGGGCGAAACCCCGCTGGGTCTGGTGGTGCTGCGCCAGGGCGCCGACGGCGACCTGGAAGCGATTCGCGACTGGGCCAACCAGCAACTCGGCAAGGGCCAGCGGCTGTCCGCCCTGGAGCGCCGCGACGAGCTGCCGCGCAGCACCATCGGCAAGATTCTCAAGCGCGAGCTGCGCGACCCGTACTGGAAGGATCTGGAACAGAGCAAACGGGACTGACCGGCAACGCTAAAGCAGGTTTTCGATCGGCAGCAACGCGCAAAGCTGGGACGCCAGCCGCCGCATCACGCTGACCTGGGGCTCGCTTCGATACTGAACCGGGCCCCGCTCGTCCCCGGCTCCCCATAACAGCCCTTCGTCATCGGCGCTGACCCGATAGCTGCTCTGGGGGGCCATGCCCTCCTCCACGAACGCCGCCACTTCGCCGGCCAGCGCTTCGCTGTCCACGTAATAGCCCATTTCCGTGTTCACGTTCACCGAGCGCGGGTCCAGATTGAACGAGCCCACGAACAGCTCCTTACGGTCGAGCACCATGGCTTTGGTGTGCAGGCTGGACTTGGAGCGCCCGCGGCCGCGCAACAGCCGGGCTTTGTGGCGGCGGGCGCGGGCATTGGCCTGCAGCTCGTGTATCTCCACACCGCCTTGCAGCAGCGCCGGCCGATAGCGGGCGTAGGCCGCGTGGGCGGCGATGATGTCGTTGGTGGCCAGGCTGTTGGTGAGCAGCGCCACCCGGCAGCCGTTGCGGTGCATGTCCGCCAGGGTGGCGGTGAATTGGTCGCCGGGAATAAAGTAGCTGGCCTCGATCAGGATCTCGTTCAGGGCGCGCTGCCCCAGCAGCCGGCCGAGCTGGTCGCCCATCAAACGCTGGGTGGCACCCTTGGCCTTATCCGGCGGATCGAACAACAGGGCGGCCGGCGCCTGGATCTGGCGGCGGTCGGCGGCGCCGAGAACTTCTTCGAAATGGGTGACATCCTGCTTGTAAAGGTAGGGAAAGTCCTGCAAACCCTGCCGCCATTCATGCAACCGGTCCCACAAGCGGTCGGCGTGCACCCGGGAGCGGCGGCGCAATGAGCGCAGACGAACGCTCACATCACTGTCCCAGTAAGCGTCGAAGGCGACACGGGTTTCCGCCACGATCGGCCCGCGCGCATAGATATCCAGATCGCGGAAGTTGGCCTCCGGGTGGACGCCGAAATAGTGCTCCGAGAGGTTACGGCCGCCGACGATGGCCCGCTCGCCATCGACGATCCAGGCCTTGTTGTGCATGCGATGGTTAAGCCGGGGGGCGTGGTACAGCCACTGAATGAAATGCTTGTAGCGCCCCCGGAACGGGTTGAACAGCCGGATTTCCACATTGGGATGGGCGTTCAGCTCAGCCCATTTCACATCCCGTCCGAGCTGGTTGGCGTGGTCGAGAAGCAGGCGTACCTTGACGCCCCGCCGGGCGGCTTCCAGCGCCCGATAGACCAGCAACTTGCCGATCCGGTCGTCCTCCCAGATGTAGTACTGCAAATCCAGGGTCCGCTGCGCCAGCCGCGCCGTGGCGGCGCGCAGCACAAAGGCTTCTTCGCTGTCCGCGACCAGGCAGAAGTGGGAGTCTTGGACGGTCATCAGCGCTTGAGGTTGTCGCGTATTTCCCGCAGCAACAGAATGTTCTCAGGCACCTCGGGGGTTGGCGGCGGATCCACTGGCGCGGCCTCCTCTTCCTTGCGCTTGACCCGGTTCAGCCCGCGCACCAGGAAAAACACCGCCCAGGCGACAATCAGGAAACTGATCACGTTGTTGATGAAAACACCGTAGTTGAGTGTCACGGCGCCGGCGGCCTGGGCGTCGGCCAGAGTGGCGAAGGGCCCTTCGCCTTTAAGCACCACGAACAGATCAATGAAATCCACGTCAGCGAGCAATAGCCCCACGGGGGGCATGATCACGTCGGAGACCAGACTCTTGGCGATGGTGCCGAAAGCGCCGCCGATGATAATGCCCACCGCCATGTCCACCACGTTGCCGCGCACCGCGAATTCGCGGAATTCCTTGATCATGTTCATCGTTATCGCTCCCTCTGCCGCCGGGCCGCCCCGGATTCGAAGCATGGTAGCCTGGATTCACGCCGTCGCGAAACGGTTTGCCAGCGTTGTCGCCATGCACACGGGAAACGGCGCACAATCGTAAGAACCGCGGGCCGGGACCATCGGGGCGGCGATGTAACATTCGCGCTCCGGAGGCATCCAAGGTTCGCTAAAGGAGGCAACTATGATGCGCGTAATCGTTTTTCTAATGGTGTTGGTCGCCGGGCCGGCGCTGGCCGCCCAGGCCAGCGCCGTGTTCGCCGGCGGCTGCTTCTGGTGTACCGAAGCGGATTTCGAGAAGCTTGATGGGGTGTCCGAGGCGATCAGCGGCTACGCCGGCGGCGATGAGGTGGACCCCACCTACCAGCAAGTGGCCGGCGGACAAACCGGCCACACCGAGGCCGTTAAGGTGCTCTACGACCCGGACATGGTGAGCTACGAGAACCTGCTCGCCTGGTTCTGGAAGCACATCGACCCCACCGACCCGGATGGCCAGTTTATCGACCAGGGCTCACAGTACCGTAGCGCCATCTTCTACCAGAATGATGAGGAGAGAGTGCTCGCGGAGGCATCCAGAAAAGCCCTTGATGAGAGCGGCCGTTTCGACAAGGACGTGGTCACCGAAATCGTACCGCTGAAGGCCTTCTACAAGGCCGAGGAATACCACCAGGACTATTACAAAAAAAGTGCCCTGCGCTATAAGTTCTACCGCTACAACTCAGGCCGCGATCAGTTTTTGGAGAAGCACTGGGACGACCCGGACGCGCGCCCCTGGCTGAACGCCTCGGTGGAAGAAGAAGAGGAACAGGAAGAGCTGGATCTGGGCGCCCCCTGGGAAGGACCGGAGCACTTTCAACGGCCCTCCGACGAGGTGCTGAAACAGGCCCTGCCGGAGATCGCCTTTGAGGTGACCCGCGACGACGCCACCGAGCGGGCGTTCAAGAACCCCTACCACGATCTGAAAAAAGACGGCATCTATGTGGACGTGATCAGCGGCGAGCCGCTGTTCTCATCCACCGATAAGTTCGATTCCGGGACCGGCTGGCCCAGCTTCACCCGCCCCATCGACGACCGGTTCGTCACCACCCACGAGGACAACACCCTGTGGTGGGCCAGCCGCACCGAGGTGCGCAGCCGCTACGCGGATTCGCACCTGGGCCACGTATTCGACGACGGGCCAGCGCCCACCGGCCAGCGCTGGTGCATGAACTCCGCCGCCATGGAATTCATCCCCAAGGAGAAGATGGAAGAACTCGGCTACGGAGAGTACCTGGCACTGTTCGAGTAATAACCGTGGGTTGTCGGGTTAGGCTTCGCTAACCCGACCTACGCCTGTTCGAGGGCCAGGGGTTATTCCACGGTGACCGATTTGGCCAGGTTGCGCGGCTGGTCCACGTCGGTGCCGCGCAGCACCGCCACGTGGTAGCTGAGCAGTTGCAGCGGCACGGTGTAGACGATCGGCGCGATGCTTTCCGGCACGGCGGGCATGTTCAGCACATGAATGCCCTCGCCTTCTTTCACGTGGGCGTTCTTGTCGGCGAACACATAGAGCTCGCCGCCCCGGGCGCGCACCTCCTGCAGGTTGGATTTGAGTTTTTCCAGCAGCTCGTCGTTGGGCGCCACCGCGACCACCGGCATTTCCTTATCGACCAGGGCCAGAGGGCCGTGCTTGAGCTCGCCCGCGGGATAGGCTTCGGCGTGGATATAGGAAATTTCCTTAAGCTTGAGCGCCCCTTCCATGGCCACCGGGAAGTGCACGCCACGGCCCAGGAACAGGGTGTGGTGTTTTTCCACGAAAGCGCGGGACAGGGTTTCGATGGGCTTGTCCAGGGCGGCGGCCTGCTCCAGTAGATTGGGCAGTTGGCGCAGCTCGGAGAGAATCTTTTCGATCTGGTCGTCGCCCAGGCCCTTGCGGCGACCCAGTGCCAGCACCAGCATCATCAGCCCGGTGAGCTGGGTGGTGAACGCCTTGGTGGAGGCGACGCCGATTTCCGGCCCGGCCTTGGTGAGGAAGACCAGCTCGGATTCGCGCACCAGCGAGGAGCCGTCCACGTTGCAGATCGCCAGTCGGCCGACATAGTCCTTGCCGCCGGTGTCGCGCAGCGCGGCCAGGGTGTCGGCGGTTTCGCCGCTCTGCGAGATGGTGACGAACAGGGTGCCTTCGGGCACCACGTGCCGGCGGTAACGGAACTCACTGGCCACTTCCACCTGGCAGGGAATGCCCGCCATGGCTTCCAGCCAGTACCGCGCCACCATGCCGGCGTGGTAACTGGTGCCGCAGGCGACGATCTGCACCGTGCGGACCCGGTCGAAGATGGCGGTGGCGCTGTCGCCGAAGGCGGCGCTCACCGCGTCGGGGGAATCGATACGGCCTTCCAGGGTGCGCTGGATGGCGGCCGGCTGCTCGAAGATTTCCTTCTGCATGTAGTGCCGGTACGGCCCTTTGTCCGCGTCTTCGTGGGTGCCGTCCAGTTCATGGACGGTGCGCTGCGCCGGCTGGCCGTCGGCGTCGGTGATGTTCACCGCCTCCACGGTGAGATCCACCAGATCGCCTTCTTCAAGGAAGATGAAGCGGTTGGTCACCGGCAACAGGGCGAGCTGGTCGGAGGCGATGTAGTTTTCGTCGATGCCCAGGCCAACCACCAGCGGCGACCCGGAACGCACCGCCACCAGATGGTTCGGTTCGTCCTGGTCGATCACGCCCAGGGCATAGGCGCCGCGCAGGCGCGACACGCTGGCGCGCACGGCGGCGACCAGATTACCGGTGTCCTTAAGCGTGCGGTGAACCAGGTGGGCGATGACTTCGGTGTCGGTCTGCGAGGTGAAGCGGTAGCCGTCGGCTTCCAGTTCGTCCTTGAGCTCTTGGAAGTTCTCGATGATGCCGTTGTGCACCACCGCCAGACCGTTGCCGGACAGGTGCGGATGGGCGTTTTCCTCGGAGGGGCGGCCATGGGTGGCCCAGCGGGTGTGGGCGATGCCCAGGAAACCGGCGCTGTTGTCTTCGCGCACCGCCTGTTCCAGCGCCGCCACCTTGCCCTGGCGGCGTACGCGGGTGAGGCCCTGGTCGTTGAGCAGGGCCACCCCGGCGCTGTCGTAGCCCCGATATTCCAGGCGCTTGAGGCCGGTGATCAGGATATTGCTGACATTACGATGGGCGATGGCGCCGACGATTCCACACATTTGCGTTTCCTTGTTTGTCCGTGCCTATTTCTTTTCCGGCCGCGACCAGTTCTGGATATTGCGCTGCTGGCCACGGGCCACCGCCAGGCCCTGGTCGGGCACGTCCTTGGTGACCACGCTGCCGGCGCCCACGGTGGCATTTTCGCCGATGGTGACCGGCGCCACCAGTGACGAATTGGAGCCGATAAAGGCGCCGTCCTTCATCACCGTCTGGAATTTGTTAACGCCGTCATAGTTGCAGGTGATGGTGCCGGCGCCCACGTTGACGCCCTTGCCGATGCGGCTGTCGCCGATATAGGTAAGGTGGTTCACTTTGGAACCCTCGCCCACGTAGGCCTTTTTGGTTTCCACGAAGTTGCCGACTTTGGCCTGGGCGGCCAGCTCGGTGCCCGGGCGCAGGCGGGCGAACGGGCCCACCTGGCAGTTTTCGCCGACCACCGCGCCGTCCACCACCGAGTTCGCTTCGATGTGCGTGCCGCTGCCGATGCGGGCGTTGCGGATCAAGCAGTTCGGCCCCACCGTGACCCGGTCGCCGATTTCCACATCGCCGACCAGCACGGTATTGATGTCGAGCGTCACATCCTGGCCGCATTGCAGGCGGCCGCGGATATCCAGGCGCGCCGGATCCAGCAGGGTAACGCCTTCGCGCATCAGTGCTTCCGCGCGCACCCGCTGATAGACACGTTCCAGCCGCGCCAGTTGCACCCGGTCGTTAACGCCGTCCACTTCCCAGGCGTGGCCGGGTTGTTCGGTGACCACGTCCAGGCCCCCATCGACGGCCATGGCGATCAGATCGGTGAGGTAATATTCGCCCTGGGCATTGCTGTTGGAGAGGCGCGGCAGGCTGTCGTTCAGGAAGCGGCGCGTGCAGGCGAGGATCCCGGTGTTGATTTCGCGTACCGCCAGTTCGTCGGGATTGGCGTCTTTTTGCTCCACCACGCGCCGCACCCTGCCCTCGGCGTCCCGGATCACCCGGCCGTAACCGGAGGGGTCGTCCAGGGTCAGGGTCATCAGCGCCAGGCTTTGGTCGTCCACGCGGGCGACGAAGTCACGCAGGGTTTGCGGCTGGATCAGCGGCACGTCGCCGTAGAGCACCAACACCACATCCTCTTCCAGATGCGGCAGCGCCTGGGCCACGGCGTGGCCGGTGCCGAGTTGCTCGGCCTGCTCCGCCCATTGCAGCCGCGAGCCAGTCACCGCCTGGCGTACGTCTTCACCGCCGTGGCCATAGATCAGCACGGTGTTGTCCGGGTCGAGGGCGCCGGCGGCGTCCACCACGTGTTGCACCATGGGCCGCCCGGCGATCGGGTGAAGTACCTTGGGGAGCGCCGATTTCATACGGGTTCCCTTGCCCGCCGCGAGAATCACTACCGCCAGATTCATACTCCGCTTCCTTGAGTCTGCTTGTGTCTATAAGTCGGGTGGCGATCACAAAAAAGGGCAGCTCAGAGCCACCCTTTTTTGATTCAGCTTGTACCGAAAACCGGGCGTTACCGCTTGGCCATCTTCTTGATTTGCTCGATGGTGCGCAAGCGCGCGGACGCTTCGGCCAGGGTGATGGCGGCGCGTGAGTAGTCCATGTCGGCGTTCTTGCCTTCCAGGGCTTCCTTGGCACGCTGCTTGGCTTCTTCCGCCTGGGCGCCGTCCATATCCTGGGCGCGCTCGGCGGTGTCCGCCAGCACGGTGACCAGTTTCGGCTGGACTTCCAGGAAGCCACCGGAGACATAGAAAATCTCCTCGTCTCCGTTTTGCGTCTTCACGCGAACCGGGCCGGGCTTGAGTCGGGTGAGCAAGGGCGCGTGACCGGGCATGACACCCAGGTCCCCTTCCACACCGGCGGCTACTACCAGCTCCACCAGTCCGGAGAACAGCTGCTTTTCGGCACTAACGATATCGCAATGCACGGTCATCGCCATCTGTGTTCCTCCCCGGGCGGTTACTTGTCACCGCGTTTGTTGTAGGCCTCTACAACTTCGTCGATGGAGCCCTTCATGTAGAAGTCCTGCTCGGGGATGTGGTCGTAATCACCGTTCAGGATGCCCTGGAAGGACCGGATAGTGTCCTTCAGGGAGACGTATTTGCCCGGCGCACCGGTGAATACTTCCGCCACGAAGAACGGCTGGGACAGGAAGCGTTCAATCTTACGCGCGCGGGATACGGTCAGCTTATCCTCTTCGGACAGCTCGTCCATACCCAGAATCGCGATGATGTCCTTGAGTTCCTTGTAACCCTGCAGAACGGTCTGCACGCCACGGGCCACGTCGTAGTGCTCCTGGCCGATCACCAGCGGATCGAGCTGACGGGAGGTGGAATCGAGCGGGTCGATCGCCGGGTAAATACCCTTGGAGGCGATGTCACGGCTGAGTACCACGGTGGCGTCCAGGTGGGCGAAGGTGGTCGCCGGGGACGGGTCGGTCAAGTCATCCGCGGGTACGTATACCGCCTGCACGGAGGTAATGGACCCGGTCTTGGTGGAGGTGATCCGTTCCTGCAGAACGCCCATCTCTTCCGCTAGGGTCGGCTGGTAACCCACCGCTGAAGGCATACGGCCCAGCAGTGCCGATACCTCGGTACCCGCGAGGGTGTAGCGGTAGATGTTGTCCACGAAGAACAGCACGTCACGGCCTTCGTCACGGAACTTCTCGGCCATGGTCAGACCGGTCAGCGCCACGCGCAGACGGTTACCCGGCGGCTCGTTCATCTGGCCGTAGACCAGGGACACCTTGTCGAGAACGTTGGAATCCTTCATCTCGTGGTAGAAGTCGTTACCCTCACGGGTACGCTCACCCACGCCGGCGAACACGGAGAAGCCGGAGTGCTCGATGGCGATGTTCCGGATCAGCTCCATCATGTTCACGGTCTTGCCCACGCCGGCGCCGCCGAACAGGCCGACTTTACCGCCCTTGGCGAACGGGCAGACCAGGTCGATCACCTTGATGCCGGTTTCGAGCAGTTCGTTGGAGGCTGCCTGCTCGGCGTAAGAGGGTGCTTCGCGGTGAATGGACATGCGCTCTTCTTCACCGATGGGGCCCGCTTCATCGATCGGGCGACCCAGCACGTCCATGATCCGGCCGAGGGTCTTGGTGCCCACCGGTACCTGAATCGGTTCATGGCTGTCGGTTACTTCCAGGCCCCGCTTGAGGCCTTCGGTGGAACCCATGGCGATGGTGCGCACCACGCCGTCGCCCAACTGCTGCTGAACTTCCAGCGTGGTTTCGGTACCGTCCACGGTGAGAGCGTCATACACCTTAGGCACGTTTTCGCGCGGGAATTCGACGTCGATCACAGCACCGATGATCTGAACAATACGACCGCTACTCATGCTTGCATCCTCTTAACTTGCGTTTTCGCCGCGTGCTGTCTGAAACAGACACTAGACCGCGGCGGCACCACCAACGATTTCAGAAATTTCCTGGGTAATGGCTGCCTGGCGCGCCTTGTTGTACACCAGCTGGAGGTCATTAATGATCTCGCCGGCGTTGTCACTGGCCGCCTTCATGGCCACCATTCGCGCGGCCTGCTCACAGGCATTGTTCTCCACCACGCCCTGGTAAACCTGGGATTCGATGAACCGGACCAACAGCTCGTCTAGAATCTCCTTGGGCGCCGGCTCATAGATATAGTCCCAATGACGCTTGAGCTCTTCGTCTTCGGACGGCTCGAGCGGCAGCAACTGAATGCTCTTGGGGGCCTGCGTCATGGTGTTCACGAATTCGTTGTACACCACGTACAAACGGTCGATCTCGCCATTTTCGTAGGCGTCCAGCATCACCTTGATGGAGCCGATCAGGTCGCTCAGATGCGGGGTGTCGCCCAGGCCGTTAACGGTGGCCTGAACGTCACCGCCGACGCTCTTGAAGAACGCGATGCCTTTGCTGCCCACCACGCAGTACTGTGCCTTGGCGCCGTCCTGTTCCCACTGACGGGTGCTCTTCACGACCTTTTTCAGCAGGTTGGCGTTCAAGCCGCCACTCAGGCCCCGATCGGACGTCACCACGATGTAACCGACATTTTTCACTTCCCGCTCTTGCAGGTAGATGTGCCGGTATTCCAGATCAGCGTTGGCAAGATGGGCAACCACCTGACGCATACGGCTCGCATAGGGCTTGCTGGCGGCCATACGGTCCTGCGCTTTGCGCATTTTACTGGCAGCCACCATCTCCATCGCACGAGTAATCTTCTTCGTGCTCTGGACACTAGAGATCTTGCCTTTGATCTCTTTACCGCTAGCCATAGGACTAATCCTTTCTTAGCGAATTACCAGGTTTGGGTGGACTTGAATTGATCGATGGCGTCCTTGATGGCGGCCTCGATCTCATCGTTGTAGTCACCCTTTTCGTTGATCTTGTCCATCAACGCTTTCTGTTCGCTGTTCATATAATCCAGCAGCGCGGCTTCAAAGGCGCCGATCTTGCTGATCTCGATGCCTTTCAGGTAACCGTTGTTCGCCGCGTACAGCACCACGCCCATTTCGGCCACGGACATCGGGCTGTACTGCTTCTGCTTCATCAGCTCGGTAACGGCCTGACCGTGCTCAAGCTGTTCGCGGGTGGCTTCGTCCAGGTCGGAAGCGAACTGCGCGAACGCCGCCAGTTCCCGGTACTGAGCCAGCGCCAGACGGATACCGCCGCCGAGCTTCTTAACGATCTTGGTCTGCGCGGAACCACCCACACGGGAAACCGAGATACCGGCGTTCATGGCCGGGCGAATGCCGGCGTTGAACAGGCTGGTTTCCAGGAAGATCTGACCATCGGTGATGGAGATCACGTTGGTGGGTACGAACGCGGACACGTCACCGCCCTGGGTTTCAATGATCGGCAGCGCGGTCAAAGAACCGGTCTTGCCTTTCACCTTACCGTCGGTGAATTTCTCGACGAATTCTTCGTTAACCTTGGCGGCGCGTTCCAGCAGACGGGAGTGCAGGTAGAACACGTCACCCGGGTAAGCTTCACGGCCCGGCGGACGGCGCAGCAGCAGGGAGATCTGACGATACGCCCAGGCTTGCTTGGTGAGATCGTCATAAACGATCAGCGCGTCTTCGCCGCGGTCACGGAAGTATTCGCCCATGGCGCAACCGGCGAACGGGGCCAGGAACTGCATGGAAGCCGGGTCGGAAGCGGAAGCGGCCACTACCACGGTATTTTCCATGGCGCCGTGCTCTTCCAGCTTGCTCACCACGTTGGCGATGGTGGACTGCTTCTGACCGATGGCCACGTAGACACACTTAATACCAGAGTCTTTCTGGTTAATGATGGTGTCCACCGCCACGGCGGTTTTACCGATCTGACGGTCGCCAATGATCAGCTCACGCTGACCACGGCCGATGGGGGTCATGGCGTCGATGGATTTGAAACCGGTCTGTACCGGCTCGTTCACCTCTTTACGCCAGATCACGCCCGGCGCCACTTTCTCGACGGCGTCGGTTTCGGCGGCATTCACCGGACCCTTACCGTCCACCGGGTTACCCAGGGCGTCGACCACGCGGCCGAGCAATTCCGGGCCCACCGGTACTTCCAGAATGCGGCCGGTGCAGCGGACCTTCTGGCCCTCCGCCAGACCCAGGTAATCGCCCAGCACCACGGCGCCCACGGAGTCCTGCTCCAGGTTGAGGGCCATGCCGAAGATGCCGCCCTCAAACTCGATCATCTCGCCGAACATCACGTCGGCCAGACCATGAATGCGCACGATGCCGTCAAATACGGATACCACCGTACCTTCGTTCCGTGCCTCGGTGGAGGTATCAAGTTTCGCGATGCGCGACTTGATAATCTCGCTGATTTCGGACGGGTTGAGTTGCTGCATCTCTAATCCCTCAAACTCAAGAGTTCAGTTGCTCTGCCAGGCGGTTAAGCCGGCCGCGCACACTGCCATCAATTACGGTATCGCCGGCTCTCACCAGCACGCCACCAATGAGTGACTCGTCAACGGAGGTGGACACCTGCACATCCCGGCCCAGGCGCTTTTTCAGCGCGGCCACCAGTTTGTCGGTCTCGGCGTCTTCCAGTTCGAACGGCGCGATCAGTTCCACATCAATGATGCGCTGATCTTGTGCCAACAGTTCGTGGAACAACTTGAAAATGGTCGGCAACAGGGCCAGACGTTTGTTGTCCGCGAGCTGGGCGACGAAATTGCGAGCGCTCTCATTGAGCTCATCGCCACAAACGTCGCTTATCGCTTTCGCCTGTGTCTCGCTGTCCAGCTCCGGCTGGTCCAGGTAAGCACGCATGGTGGCATCCTGCGCCACTGCCGCCGCCAGGCCCAGCATCTGCTCCCAATCCGCCAGGCCGTTCTGTTCTTTGGCGAACAGAAACGCGGCCTTGGCGTAAGGGCGTGCGATGGTGGTCAATTCAGCCATGGGGTGCCATCCGTATCACTCAGAGTTGAGCCGCCAAGTCGTCCAGCAGCTGCTTGTGTGCGTCGCGGTTCACTTCGCGGCCCAGCACTTGCTCGGCGCCGCTCAATGCCAGAGCGGACACTTCTTTGCGCAGCTCTTCACGGGCGCGGTTGATCTCCTGATCGATTTCGGACTGTGCCTTCTCGATCAGACGCTCACCCTCGGTGCGTGCCTGGCCTTTGGCTTCCTCAACGATCTGATTCGCCCGTTTGTTCGCCTGCTCGATAATCTCGGACGCCTTTTCTTTGGCTTCCTTGAGATTCGAAGAGGCTTTTTCCTGCGCCAGTACCAGATCACGTTCCGCCCGATCCGCGGCGCTCAGGCCCTCGGCAATCTTCTGTTTCCGTTCTTCCAGTGCCTTTGAAATAGGCGGCCAGACGAACTTCATGCAGAAAGCGACGAACAGGAAGAACCAGATGGCCTGGCCAATTAGTGTCGCATTAATATTCATGCCAACACCTCAATCCGCGTTGCATAGATTTCCCAAAATCGGGGCTTGTTTCGATAAGCGCGATTTACTGGAAAATCAGCAGGAACGCGATAGCGATACCGATAATCGGCACGGCGTCCAGCAGACCGGCGATGATGAACATGCGGGTTTGCAGCATCGGGCCCAGTTCCGGCTGACGTGCCACGGACTCCAGGAAACGACCGCCCATCAGGCCGAAACCGATACCGGCGCCGATGCCCGCCATGCCAGCAACCAGTGCCGCCGCGAGAAGGTTCACATCTTCCATTTTACACTCCCGTTAAGTGCTTAAGTTGAGTTAAGAAACCGCTGATCAGTGCTCTTCCACCGCCATACTTAGATAAACGATGGTCAGCACCATGAAGATAAAGGCTTGCAGGGTGATCACCAGAATGTGGAAAACGGCCCACGGCCAGGCGGCGACCGCCTGCCAGGTGCCCATCATGGCAGCCACCAGAATGAATACGAATTCGCCGGCGTACATGTTGCCGAACAGCCGCAGACCCAGGGACACCGGCTTCGCCAGCAGGGCGATCACTTCCAGTACCAGGTTGATGGGCAGCAGCAGCAGCTTGCCGAAGATATTATTGGCCTCGAACGGCTTGAAGCTCAGCTCGCCGAGGAAACCGCCCACGCCCTTCACCTTGATACTGTAGAAAATCACCAGCAGGAACACGCAGATGGACATCGACAGGGTGATATTCGGGTCGGTGGTCGGCACGATGCGGAAATAGGCTTCGTGGGCGCTCCAGCCGAAGAAAGTGGTCATGATCCACTGGAAGGTGAGTGGCACCCAGTCCACGGGGATCAGATCCATCAGGTTCATCAGGAACACCCAGCAGAAGATCACCAGGGACAGCGGTGCGATCAGCTTGCTTTTGCCATGGAAGGAATCACGGACCTGGGTATCGATGAACTCAATGATGATTTCGACGAAGTTCATGAAACCGGTGGGGATGCCGGCACTGGCCTTGCGCGCGCCCAGCCAGAAAATCAGGCACATAATAATGCCGAGGCCGCCGGACCAGGCGAGGGAATCAACGTGAAACGCCATGAACCCCATGTCGGACGCTTCCTGCGCGTTGCAGGCGAAGGTCCAGGTGGCGTCATTCAGGGTTTGTTCATGACCGTGACAGGTACGCTCATAACCCGCGGGCAATTGGCCATAGGTGAGATTTCCCAGATGGTGCTTGATGTACTCGCTGGCGGAGCTCGCTGCCATATCGATACCTACAGTCAGTCCAGTCTAATCGTCTTGCCCGTACCGCTCTGCTTCGAGCCTGTGTTCCAGGCGTGCCACCTGAACCCAGCCAGCGATCTGCGCGAGCAGAAAACCGGGAAACAGAACCACCACATGTGCTAGCTCGCGCATCACGGCGACCTTCGCGAAGGTCAGCCCGAAAAGCGCCAACATGATGATCACTTTGCCGGCTTCCGCTCTCATGGCGGCGCCGGCCATGCGCTCAGGCGCACGATTACCCGGGTGCAGCCATACTTGAAAGCCGCCCCAGGCGTAAGCGATCAGGCTGATAGTGCCGCCCCAGAGTGCCGTCAGGCCCAAGCTGGTGTCGGCGATCACGGTGACCAACGCGGCGAAAAGGATCACGCTGCTGATCTGGGCGCGCATCAACCCCCAGAACAATGTTCCGCGGGCTCGCTCATCGAAATTGGCCACCGTACTCCCGTGTTTAGCTGCTGACGTCGCCGAGGCGCTGCCAGGAGAAGGTCGCGGGTTACCCCCTGATGTTTGGCGCGGGAAGTATATGGGGAAGGTATGGAGGTATCAACCGGCACGGGCTAATTGTCGGCTTGAAAAAGCCATAATCAGCTCAAAAAACGAACACCCGAGCGCAACTATACAAAACTGCGCTCTGTGTTTGCGGTTGAGCTTCTTATGTTTACGCCCGTTCCCGGCTTTAGTCAAGCAGCCTGACATTAGTCAGGGAAAGACGCGCCTGGGGTTATTTGATGTGCGCCAGGATCCCGTCCAACTCGTCCAGGTTGTTATAGCTGATTACCAACTTGCCCTTGCCGGCGTTGCCTTGCTGAATCTGCACCGGAGCACCCAGCCGGTCGGACAGATCGTTGATCAGATGGCGCACATTGGGGTCTTCCTTGGCCGGGGCCGGCTTGGCGGGTTTTTCCTTTTCGAATTCGCGCACCAGGGTTTCGGTCTGGCGCACCGACAGCCCCTTGGCGACCACGGTACGCGCGGCCTCCACTTGCTTGGCGTCGCTCAACGACAGCAACGCCCGGGCATGGCCCATTTCCAGGTCGCCGTGTTCCAGCAGTTTTTTGACGTCCGCTTCCAGGCTCATCAGGCGCAGCAGGTTGGTGACCATGGCGCGGGACTTGCCCACCGCGTCAGCGACCTGCTGGTGGGTGAGGCCGAATTCCTCCTTGAGCCGCGACAGCGCCAGGGCCTCTTCCATCGGGTTGAGGTTTTCGCGCTGGATGTTTTCGATCAGCGACATGGCGATGGCCGCTTCGTCCGGCACTTCGCGGATCACCGCCGGGATCGAGTCCAGCTCCGCCATCTGCGCGGCCCGCCAGCGACGTTCGCCGGCGATGATTTCATAGCGGTTGTCGCCCAGCGGGCGTACCACGATGGGCTGCATCACGCCCTGGGCGCGGATCGATTCGGCCAACTCTTCCAGGGCGTCGGCGGACATGTCCTTGCGCGGCTGGTAGCGGCCGCGCTGCATCAGCTCCACCGGCAGGTGGCGCAGGTCGCCGTCGCGGGGCGGGCGCTGGGCCTGCTGCTCGGAGGCTTCGCCGTCGCCTTCCAGGCTGACTTCCTCGGGCTGGCGCTGGTACGCCTCGTTGCTGCTGAGCAGGGCGTCGAGACCCTTGCTGAGACCGCGTTTACGCTTTGCCGCCATAGCTACCTCATGCCTGGGATTGCGGAGTTTGCGGAGAGGCCTTGGCGTTTTGCATGGCCTGTTCGCGCCGCAGAATTTCGCCCGCCAGCGCCAGGTAGCTGACCGCGCCCCGGGACTTGGGGTCGTAGGTGATCACCGGCGCACCGTGGCTGGGCGCTTCGGCCAGCCGCACGTTGCGGGGAATAATGGTGCGGTAGACCTTGTCGCCGAAGTGGCTGATCAACTGGTTGGACACGTCGTTGGACAGGCTGTTGCGCGGGTCATACATGGTGCGCAACAGCCCGCCGATATGCAGCTTGGGGTTGAGCACCGTGCGGATCTTCTCGATGGTGTTCATCAGTGAGGTGAGACCTTCCAACGCGTAGTACTCGCACTGGATCGGCACGATCACCGAATCCGCCGCGGTGAGCGCGTTGACGGTGAGCATGTTCAGCGACGGCGGACAATCGACGATGATGTAGTCGTAATTGGCGCGAATGCGCGCGAGCGCGTTGCGCAGGCGGAATTCGCGCATTTTCATGTCCAGCAACTGCACTTCGGCGGCGGTCAGGTCGCCGTTGGCGGCGATCAGGTCGAAGCCTGAGTCCTTGGGGGTGCCGACCACCGCGTCTTCCACGTTCACTTCGCCCATCAGCACGTCGTGGATGGTGTATTCCGGCTCGTACTTATCCACGCCGGCGCCGCTGGTGGCGTTGCCCTGTGGATCACTGTCCACCAGCAACACCTTCTTGCGCGTCGCCGCCAGGGAAGCGGCCAGATTGACGCTGCTGGTGGTCTTGCCCACTCCACCTTTCTGGTTGGCAATGGCAAACACGGTGGTCACTGCGGTCTCCTTATTCCGGCACGTGCGGTCCGGCCCGGCTGGCGATCACCAGCACGCGGGCCTCCGCCAGTCCGGGGACCGAAAGAGGCGCCACCCGGGCGTGCCAGCCGGCGGGCAGGCCGGCCAGTTCCTGGTCGGCGGCGGCCGCTTTCATGGCCAGAACGCGGCTGCCATCGGTGATCAGGGGGGCCAGGGCCTGCAGCATGTCCGGCAGGGCGGCGAATGCCCGGCTGATGATCTGCGATGGAGCATTACGGTACTGTTCCACGCGGGTGTTCACAACCTCCACGTTGGAAAGCCCCAATTCCCGGCGGGCGTGGCGCACGAAGCGGGCTTTCTTGCCGTTGCTGTCGAGCAGCACGAAACGCAAATCCGGCCGGGCGATGGCCAGCGGAATACCGGGCAGGCCGGCGCCGGTGCCCACGTCCAGGGTGTCGCGGTCGTCCAGATGCGCCAGCACCGACAGGGAATCCAACAGGTGGCGCTGGATCATCTCGGCCGGGTCGCGCACCGCGGTGAGGTTGTAGGCGCGGTTCCATTTCACCAGCAGATCGCGGTAGTCGAGCAACGCCTGCTGCTGGGCATCGTCCAGGGCCAGGCCCAGTTCGCGCAGGCCGCCGGCCAGGCGGTCCCGGTCGGTCATGCTTGCCGGGCCGCCTGGTGCCGATGCTTCTTGAGGAAGATCAGCAGCAGGGAAATCGCCGCCGGGGTGACCCCGGGGATGCGGCCGGCCTGGCCGATGGTCTCGGGGCACACGTCCTCGAGTTTCTGCTTCACCTCGTTGGAGAGCCCCTGCACCGCCCGGTAGTCGAAGTCCCGCGGCAGGGCCTGATCCTCGGCGGCGCGCAGCTTGGCGATTTCCGCTTCCTGGCGGTCGATGTAGCCGGCGTACTTAGCGACGATCTCCACCTGCTCGATCACCGCCGGCGCGACCGGCGCCAGGCCAGCCGCCTCGGCCAGCGGCCGGTAGCTCAGCTCCGGCCGCTTGAGCAGATCCATCAGGGTGTACTCATGGGGCAGCGGCTTGTCGAGCAGCGCGTTGACGCGCTCCGCCTCCGGCGTGCCCGGCCGCACGAAGGTGGCCTTGAGCCGGGCCTGCTCGCGCTCCATGCCTTCCCGCTTGGCCTGGTAGGCGGCCCAGCGCTCGTCGTCCACCAGGCCCAGCTCGCGGCCTTTCTCGGTGAGGCGCAGGTCGGCGTTGTCCTCGCGCAGCAGCAGCCGGTATTCGGCGCGGCTGGTGAACATCCGGTAGGGCTCCTGGGTGCCCATGGTGATCAGGTCGTCCACCAGCACGCCCACGTAGGCTTCGTCGCGGCGCGGCGTCCAGGCCTCTTTTTCCTGGCTCAGCAGGGCCGCGTTCAGGCCCGCCAGCAACCCCTGGGCGCCGGCTTCCTCGTAGCCGGTGGTGCCGTTGATCTGGCCGGCGAAGAACAGCCCGGGCATGTGCTTGGTCTCCAGGCTGTGCTTGAGGTCCTGGGGATTGAAGTAGTCGTATTCGATGGCGTAGCCGGGCCGCGTGATGCTGGCGTTCTCGAAACCACGGATGGAACGCACCGCCTCAAGCTGGATATCGAACGGCAGGCTGGTGGACATGCCGTTGGGATACAGCTCGAAGGTGTCCAGGCCTTCCGGTTCGACGAAGATCTGGTGGCTGTTCTTGTCCGGGTAGCGGCTCACCTTGTCCTCGATGGACGGGCAGTAACGCGGCCCGGTGCCCTCGATCACGCCGGTGAACATGGGGCTGCGGTCGAACCCGGAGCGGATGATCTCGTGGGTGCGCTCATTGGTGTGGGTAATAAAGCAGCAGGTCTGGCGCGGGTGTTCTTCCACCTTGCCCAGATAGCTCATTACCGGCAGCGGTTCGTCGCCCCACTGCTCTTCCATCACCGAGAAATCCACGGTCTTGCCGTCGATGCGCGGCGGCGTGCCGGTCTTCAGACGATCAACGCGGAACGGCAGCTCGCGCAGGCGACGCGCCAGGGCGTTGGAGGGCTGATCACCGGCGCGGCCGCCCTGGTGGTGGTCCAGGCCCACATGGATGACACCGCCCAGAAAGGTCCCGGCGGTCAGCACCACCGCATCGGCGTGGAAACGCAGGCCCATATTGGTGACCGCGCCCACGCAGCGGCCGTTCTCGACGATCAGGTCGTCCACGCTTTGCTGGAACAGAGTCAGGTGGGGCTGGCTCTCCAGGGTGGCGCGGATCGCCGCTTTGTAACGCACCCGGTCGGCCTGGGCGCGGGTGGCGCGCACCGCCGGGCCTTTGCGGGCATTGAGCACACGAAACTGGATGCCGCCTTTATCGGTGGCGCGGGCCATGGCGCCGCCGAGCGCGTCGATTTCGCGCACCAGATGGCTCTTGCCGATGCCGCCGATGGCCGGATTACAACTCATCTGGCCCAGGGTTTCGATATTGTGCGTCAGCAGCACCGTGTCCACGCCCATGCGGGCGGACGCCAAGGCCGCTTCGGTGCCGGCGTGACCGCCACCAATCACCAAAACACCGAATCGCTGGGGGTAATCCATAGTCAAGCTCGCTCGCGACACGCCCCGGAAGGCCCGCCGCTTAAAATATGATCAGTTCGGGCGCGCTAGTATAGTCCTAACCCCAGCAAAATAAAGAGGCGGGCACGGTTTCCGACGGTGAGTCGACTTCGGCCTTTCTATATACTTGTTACTCTTTAGGTTTCCGTCTGATATTCCCGGAGCGCATTTGGATTCACTGAACGTCTTCCTGCTGATCGGCACCGGCCTGATGTTCGTCGGGCTGCTGCTGGGCACCCTGAGTGCGCGCATCGGCGTGCCCTCGCTGCTGGTGTTCCTGGTGGTGGGCATGGTCGCCGGCGAAGACGGTATCGGCGGCATTCAGTTCGACGATTTCTCGCTGGCCTACGTGGTGAGCAACATCGCGCTGGCGATTATTCTGCTCGACGGCGGCCTGCGTACCCGCCTGACCACCTTCCGCCTGGCGTTGAAGCCGGCACTGAGCCTGGCCACCGTCGGGGTGATGCTGTCCGCCTCACTAGTGGGCGCCTTCGCCACCTGGCTGATGGACGTGGACTGGCGCCTGGGCCTGCTGCTGGGCGGCATTATCGGCTCCACCGACGCCGCCGCGGTGTTCAACGTGGTCAAGGGCGCCGGGGTGACCATCAACGAGCGGGTCGCCAGCACCCTGGAAATAGAATCCGGCCTCAACGATCCCATGGCGATCTTTATCACCCTGATGCTGGTCGGGGTGATGGTGAACCCGGAAGTGGACTTCGGCTGGGCAATGCTGATCACCCTGGTGCAGCAGTTCGGGCTGGGCATGCTGATGGGCCTGGGCCTGGGCGCGTTGCTCAGCGAGATCCTGCTGCGCGCGCGCAGCAACGAAGGCCTGCACGCCCTGCTGCTGTGCAGTGGCGGCGCCATGGTATTCGCCACCACCAACCTGGCCGGCGGCAGCGGCTTTCTGGCGGTGTATCTGGCCGGGCTGGTGGCGGGCAACCGGCGCGGCGGCACCGGCGACAACGTGCTGCGGTCGATGGACTCGCTGGCCTGGCTGGCGCAGTCCGGCATGTTCCTGATGCTGGGGCTGCTGGTCACCCCGTCGGAGCTGATCGGCGACGGCCTGATCAACGCCTTGCTGGTGGCGCTGTTCCTGATGGTCGTAGCGCGCCCGCTGTCGGTGTGGATCAGCCTGCTGCCGTTCCGTTTCAAATGGCGCGAAAAACTGTTTATTTCCTGGACCGGCCTGCGCGGCGCGGTGCCGATTGTCCTGGCGGTGTTCCCGCTGCTGGCCGGCGTCGGCCAGACCCGGCTGCTGTTCGACATCACCCTGGTGGTGGTACTGATCTCGCTGCTCGCCCAGGGCGCCAGCCTGCGCTACATGGCGCGCTGGCTGAAGGTGTCGGTGCCGGCCACCACGCCGCCCAAGCAGATGGTGCCGTTGGCCGCCACCGGCGACCGCTACGTGATGCAGTTCGAGGTGGACGCCGGCGCCAAGGCGGAGAACCAGCATCTGGGCGCCATCACCACGCCGCGCATTACGCCGTTGCTGATTATCCGCAATAAAGAGTTCCGCAACCTGGCCGAGGATCCGGTGATCGAGGCCGGCGACCTGGTTACCTGGCTGGCGCCGGTGGGCGAGCGCGACTATTTATCGGATCTGTGCCACCGTCTCTCCAAGGACGAGAAGCGCTTCTACGGCGATTTCTTCGTGCGCGGCGGGGTGCCGGTGGAGCAGTTGGTGGCGGTGTACGGCATCGAACGGATTGATCCGCTGCTGCATGGCCTGACCGTGGAGGCGGTGTTCGAGCGCCAGTTCGGCCAGCAGGCCGTGGTCGGCGACACGGTACGGTTGGGCGGCCTGAAGCTGCGCGCCCGCACCGTGGAGCAGGGCCGCGTGCTGCTGATCGGCATTAAAATGCCCAAATAGCCTTCCCACCGTTCAATGGAGCGCCCATGACCCGATTCGATAACCACCGTGTTGTGATCACCGGCGCCGGCGCCGGCATCGGCCGCCTGATGGCGGAGAAGCTGGCCGCCCGGGGCGCCGAAGTGATTGTCACCGCCCGGCGCATCGCCGCCGCCCGCGAGGTGGTGGACTGCATCCGTAACGCCGGCGGCAACGCCCACGCCTACACCCTCGATGTGAGCAAGATCGCCACCATCGCCCGCTTCCGCGACAAACTACACGAGGAGCGCGGCCCGATCAGCATGCTGATCAACAACGCCGGGGTGGTGTTCGGCGGCGAGTTCGAACAGGTGGACCTGCAACGCCACCTGGACACCTTCAAGGTCAACAGCGAAGGGCTGATGGCCTGCACCCACGCCTTCATGGACGATCTGATCGCGGCGCCGCGCGCCCATGTGGTCAATATCGCCAGCGCTTCCGCGTTTATCGGCCTGCCCTACGGCAGCACCTACGCGGCCAGCAAATGGGCGGTGGTGGGCTTCTCCGAATCCCTGCGCCTGGAAATGCTGGAGCGCGGCCTCAAGCAGGTGAAGGTGACCACGGTGTGCCCCAGTTATATCGCCACCGGCATGTTCAAGGGCGTTAGAACGCCGCTGTTTTCCCCCATGCTGACGCCGCACCGGGTGGCGGACAGCATTCTCGCCGGGGTCGCCAAGGGTGAAGCGTTCGTGATCGAGCCGCCCATGGCGCGCTCGGTGGAGCTGCTCAAGGGCGTGCTGCCGCGCAAACTGTGGGACCAGGTGGCGCGCCGCACCGGGGTATCGACCTCCATGTACAGTTGGAAAGGTAAGGACCAGGGCTAGCGTGCATAGCCGTTCTCATGACGGTTACAAAGCGCCGATTCACCCTGTAGCCGCGACCCGCCGCTGCTCCGTCAATGTCAGTCAACGCTTGTTCGCTAAGAATGCCGGGCTGTTGTGAAGCGAACCCCCTGGTTCGCGTCCGGAATTTTTGACGAGGGTGCGTTATGCCGACCTACAAGGCCCCCCTGCGCGATATGCGCTTTCTGATCAATGAAGTGTTCGACTTCGAGAGCCACTACAAGGCGCTGCCCAACGGCGAGGAAGCCACGCCGGATATGGTGGAAGCGATCCTCGGCGAGCTGGCCAAGCTGTGCGAGAACACCATCGGTCCTCTCTACCACAGCGGCGATCACGAAAGCTGCGAGCTGAAAGACGGCCAGGTCACCACGCCCAAGGGCTACAAGGAAGCCTACCAGGAGTACGTGGCCGGCGGTTGGCAGGGCCTGTCACACCCGGCGGAGTACGGCGGCCAGGGCCTGCCCATGTCACTGGGCCTGTTCAAACAGGAGATGATGGGCGCCGCCAACTGGTCGTTCGCCATGTATCCGGGCCTGTCGCTGGGCGCCATGAACACCATCCAGCTGCACGGCGACGAAGACCAGAAAGCCACCTATCTGACGCCGCTCACCGAGGGCACCTGGGCGGGTACCATGTGCCTGACCGAGCCGCAGTGCGGCACCGACCTGGGCCAGGTGAAAACCAAGGCGGAGCCCCAGGGGGACGGTTCCTACAAGGTGACCGGCACCAAGATCTTCATCTCTTCCGGCGATCACGACCTCACCGAGAACATCGTCCATATCGTTCTCGCCCGTCTGCCGGACGCCCCCAAGGGCACCCGGGGCATTTCCCTGTTCATCGTGCCCAAGTACCTGCCCGGCAAGATCGGCGAAAGCAACGGCGTGGTGTGCGGTTCCCTGGAAAAGAAGATGGGCATCAAGGCCTCCGCCACCTGCGTGATGAACTTCGACGACGCCACCGGCTTTTTGATCGGCGAGAAGAACAAGGGCCTGGAGTGCATGTTCACCTTCATGAACTCGGCGCGCATCGGTACCGCCTGCCAGGGCATCGCCCACGCCGAGCTGGCCTACCAGGGCTCGCTGCCCTACGCCAAGGAACGCCGCTCCATGCGCGCCCTGTCCGGCAAGAAAGACCCGGATGCGGTGGCCGACGCGCTGATCCACCACGGCGATGTGCGCCGCATGCTGCTCAAGCAGAAAGCGATCGCCGAGGGCGGCCGGGCTATGATCTACTTCGCCGCCCAGTACGCGGACAACATGATTTCCGGCATCCTGGAAGACGACCAAGACAAGTATGACCGCTGGGACAGTGAGCTGGGCTTTTTGACGCCGATCCTGAAAGGCTTCCTCACCGAAAAAGGTCTGGAAGTGGCCAACGACGCCATGCAGATTTTCGGCGGCCACGGCTACATCAAGGAACACGGCATGGAGCAGATCGTGCGCGACGCGCGTATCGCCACGCTCTATGAAGGCACCACCGGCATCCAGGCGCTCGACCTGCTGGGCCGCAAGGTACTGCTCTCCAGCCGCGGCAAGTGCGTGCGTGATTTCTCCAAGAAGCTGGTGGATTTCGGCACCAAGAACCTGCGCGACGGCCAGCTGCGCCCGTACGCCTGGAAGCTGCTCAAGATCGCCGCCGAGTGGAACTACCTGACCACCCGCATCATGCTCAACGCCGCCAAGGACCGGGAGCTGGTGGGCACCGCCAGCTACGATTACCTGATGTACTCAGGCTACGCGATGATGGCGTATTTCTGGGCCCTGCAGGCCAAGGTGGCGGCGGACAAGCTGGAAAACGGCGGCGCCGAGCCGAAGGAGTTCTACCAGGCCAAGCTGGCCACCGCGGAGTTCTTCTTCGAGCGCATGCTGCCCACCGCCAAGGGCCACGCGGACGCCGCGCTGAAACCCACCAAGAGCACCATGCAGCTGGCGCCGGAGCACTTCTCGTTCGATTACGATTGATCGAGGCCGGCGAGAGCCAGCAGTTCGCTGAGATGATCGATCACCAGGTCGGCCTGATCGGCGAACCGCCGGTTGCCGCCGTTACGCAATAAGCAGGCGGTCATGCCCGCGGCGCAGCTGTTGCGCGTCAGGATGCCGGTGGGCTCCCGTGCCCGGGCCAGCCGTTGCAACAGGCTTTCAGCGCCGTCGGGCCATGCAAGGCGTCGTCAAGAAAAGACCCGACGTTTCCCGGGCGCGGCGCCGACGCCCGGCGGCCAACACCAGGGCGAGCATCAGCCAGCCCAGGCCGCCACCGCCGCCGCTGTCGTCCTCCGCCGGAGCGCCACCGTCTTCGTCGGACGCGGTCAGGTTCAGGTCCACCCGCAGCGGGTCGTGGTCGGACGCCCGGTAGGCGTCGGCGGCAAAGAAGTCGTCAACCTGCCGGTCGCTTTTGAATTCCTTGTTGTAATCCAGGGCCCGGGGTTCATCGGCGTTGATGTGCCAGGCGCCGGCCGCCAGCACCTGCTCGTTTAACGACGGGCTCGCCAACGCATGGTCCAGATAACCGGTTTCCCCTTTGAACACGTAGCTGTAAGCGTCCTCGCCCTGGAAGCGGGCCAGCAGATCCACGAAGCCCGCGTCGCGGAAGGCGGTGATCGGGTCCTCCTGGGCGTAGGCGTTGAGATCGCCCAGCACCACCACGTCGCTGTCGCCGGCGCCGGTGGGGTCGGTGGCCAGCCAGGCCAGCTGGTCGTTGGCGGCGTCGGTGCGTTCCGGATTCCAGCAGCTCTGGCCGTCCCCTTGGGCGGCGTTGATACCGTCGTCCGGGCAGCTGCTCTTGGACTTGAAGTGATTGACGGCCACGGTGAGCACCTCACCGTTGTTCAGCAACCGGAAGCTCTGCGCCAGGGGTTGGCGGTTGGTTTCGTTGCCGAAAGCGCCGCTGGTCAGGGTGGCGGCCTCACCGGCTTCGGCCACCACGTCGTCACGGTAAAGCAGGCCGACGGCGATGGCGTCGGTGCCCAGGCCGGCCTCGCCGTGGGCCACGAAACGCCATGCCGGGCCCAGGGCCTCCGCCAGTTCGGCGACGGCCGAATCCGGGCCGTAGCCGTCGTTCTCGATCTCCATCAAGCCGATGATGTCCGCGTCCAGCGCGGTGAGCGCCGCCACCAGTTTGGCTTTCTGGCGCGCCAGCTCCTCGGCGTTATCGGCGCCGCGGGCGGTGGGAAAGCCGCCGCCCTGGCCGTCGCCGTTGAAGAAGTTGAGCACGTTGAAGGCGGCCACCCGCAGGTTGGTGCCCGCCGCCCGTGGCGGCGCCGGCGGGCGCGGATTATCGGCGCGGAGCGTCACCGCATCCACCGGCTGCAGGCGCCAGGCGTCGAAGCCGTAGCTGATAATGGCGCGGAAGTCCGAATCGACGCTGTCGCCGACCCGCAGGGTATTGCCGGCGGACAGGCCGCCTTGCGGATAACGCACCGGTTCCGGATTCTGGGTGTTGAGGCCGTCATCCAGAATAATGCGGTTGAGGGCGTTCTGCGCCTTCACCGCCTGGGCGGGGGCGCCCGGCGCGGCGACCTGGGTGGGAATCGACAGACGCCCGTCGGCAAGCATCACGCTGCCGTAGCGGGCCAGATCGTACACTTCGGTGACGGTGAGCCCCTGGCTCACATTCACCAGCATGCCTTCCAGGGCTTCCGGCGCGCCCGCGTCGGCAAACGGCAGGCTGAAGGCGACCGGTTCCAGCGTCTGGTTGCCGGCGCACACCAGTGGGTCCCCTTGCAGGCTCAATTGGGTTTGCTCGAAGTACTCACCGGCGGTGCCCGCCAGCCGTACCCGGTCACCGGACGAGACCACGGCGTCGGGGGCATAGACGAACAGCCCTTCCGAGGTGGCCGGGTCATCGTCCCGGTCACCGGTCGGTTCCATCAGGAAGAAGCCGTCCAGGCCCGGGTAGACGGCGCTGACCACGGATTCCACCACCAGGTTTTCGCCGCCCAGCGGGGTGCTGGCCGCGCTGCCCTGGATGGCGGAGATGGCGGTGTCCACATCGCCGCAGGCGCCCAGCGCGGGCGGCGGATTATCGCCGTGATCGCCACCGCCGTCGCCGCCCCCTTCACCATAAACCCCCAGGCCGTCCAGGGTGTCCTGGGGAAAAGCCCGCCACTGGTGCGCCGGGTCGAAGGGGTCATCGGTCACGGTGTCGCCGCTGTCGACGGTTTCCAGCCGGCGCAGGGTCTGGTTGGCGGTGGTGATCGCGCCGCTGCCCCAGGCGCTGCCCGGGTCCTCGCCGACACGACCAAAGCTGTCCACCACACCGTCGTTGTCGCGGAGCACATAGGCGTCGTCGCCGTTATGGCTGATGACGCCGCTGGTCATATCCGCCAGCCCGGCCAGCGGTGCCTCCGCCTGGCTGCTGACGATCACCAATACCGCGCCGGCCGCCAGGCTCTCGCCGTCCAACCCCAGGGCGGCGGACACCTCGGCACCGCCGTTGGAATACCGCTGCAGACTGTAGCCGTCCAGGCTGACGGTTTCGGCGCCGCCGTTGTACAGTTCCAGGGCCTTGTTGAAGCCACTGCCCTCTACATACTCACTGATCAGAACGTTCGCTTGAACGCCGCCGGCCATCAAGGTACCGGCGATTACCAACGAAAAGGCCTTCATGCATGGCTGCGCCTTTGAATGTGAATCCTAGAGTGATGGCACGGTATGACCAACGGGTGGCACGACCATGGCAGATATCTTGCACGCCATGATTTTACAAGCGTCACCGGGACCTCCGGGGTACTTTGGAACTCTTACACGGAAGGCACAGTCAGGTGGAAACGGCTCTGCTAGTATAGATGGATTCGCCATGGAATCAGAAAGCCCTACTCTCGGTTCCATCACCACTTTCCATAAAAAAAAGGGGATGGCATGAAAACGTTGAGTCCCGTGGATCAACTGTTTCTGTATTTGGAAAAGCGTCAGCAGCCGATGCACGTGGCGGGATTGCAGTTGTTTTCATTTCCCGAGGGCGCCGGACCTAAGTACGTCAGCGAGTTGGCGCGCTCAATCCGCGAGTATTCATCACCGGAACCGCCGTTCAACCAGCGTCTTACCCGCCGCTTCGGCCAGTACCAGTGGATAGAAGACCAGCAGTTCGATATGGATCACCACTTCCGCCATGAAGCGCTGCCTAAACCGGGCCGTATCCGTGAGCTGTTATCGCTGGTCTCCGCCGAGCACTCCAACCTGCTCGACCGCGAGCGGCCGCTGTGGGAAGCCCATTTGATTGAAGGCATTCGCGGGCGCCAGTTCGCCCTGTATACCAAGGTGCACCATTCGGTGGTCGACGGTATCTCCGCCATGCGAATGGGCATGCGCGCGCTCTCTCCGGATCCGGAAGAGCGGGACCTGCCGCCGGTGTGGGCCTACAAGCCGAAGAAGCGCAGCCGCAGCCTGCCCAGCAATCCGGTCGATGCGGTCAGCAGTCTGGCCCGCCTGACCACCGGCGCCAGCCGACAGATCGCCACGGTGCCGGCGCTGGCCCGTGAGATTTACAGCGTCGCCCAGAAAGCCAAGGACGACCCCAACTTCGTATCTATTTTTCAGGCCCCGGACACTATTCTTAATCAATGCATTACCGGGTCGCGGCGCTTCGCCGCGCAGAGCTATTCTCTGGATCGCCTCAAACGTTTGTCCGGCGCGTTCAACTGCACGCTTAACGATATAGTGTTGAGCATGTGCGGCCATGCGTTGCGCGAGTACCTGATCAGCCAGAACGCCCTTCCCGACCGACCGCTGATCGCCATGGTGCCGATGTCCCTGCGTAAGGACGACAGCGCCGGCGGCAATCAGATCGCCATGATTCTCGCCAACCTGGGCACGCATATTTGTGACCCGGCCAACCGGCTGCGCGTGGTGCAGGCGTCGGTGCGCGAAGCGAAGAAGCGTTTCTCGCAAATGAGCTCGGAAGAAATTCTTAATTTCACCGCGTTAAGCATGGCCCCCACCGGGCTGAACCTGCTCACCGGCCTAGCGCCGAAATGGCGCGCGTTCAACGTGATTATTTCCAACGTGCCGGGCCCCCGCGAACCGTTGTACTGGAACGGCGCGCGACTGGAAGGCATGTATCCGGTGTCCATCGTGCTGGATCGGATCGCGTTGAACATGACCCTCACCAGCTACCGCGGGCAGATTGAATTCGGGCTGATCGCCTGCCGCCGGACGCTGCCCTCCATGCAGCGTCTGCTGGACTATCTGGAGCATTCAATCCATGATCTGGAAATCGCCGCCGGGTTCAAATGAACCCGGTGCGCGGCCACTTTTCGGTAACAAAAAAAGAGTTGGAAGGGCACAAAAAAGGGTAGTAAAGTCAAAATGCTGCAGATTTGGCAGTGGTTGGTTTTGGTAGTTGCCTTCCGTCTCGTGAAGCTCAAGAAGTCTCCGAACACCCCCCTCCTGGTTTGCACGCAACACCCTATGTTCAGTTTTTCGAGGTATAGATTCACATGGCTACTGGCACCGTTAAATGGTTCAACGAATCCAAGGGTTTCGGTTTCATCTCCCAGGATGACGGCGGCGCGGATGTGTTCGTGCATTTCAGCGCTATCACCGGTTCGGGCTTCCGTACTTTGGCGGAAGGTCAGAAAGTATCTTTCGAAGTTCAGCAAGGCCCCAAGGGCCCGCAAGCGGCGAACGTCGTCGGCGAATAAAACGACCTTAGCACCTGGGAAAAACCCCGCCATGCGCGGGGTTTTTTCTTGCCCGCCACCGCCTTGGGAATAACACCATGACCACCACGTTGTACGGGGCCGAAGTCAGTTACTTCACCGGAAAAGTGCGCGCCTATCTGCGCTGGGCGAACATCCCCTTTGAAGAAGTGGGCTCCACCGCCGATATCTACCGGAATGTGATCCTGCCGGCGGTGGGCGCGCCGGTGATTCCGGTATTGCGAGCCGAGGACGGCGAGATCCTGCAAGACAGCACGGTGATTATCGAAACGCTGGAGCGTACCCGCCAGGACGACGGCCCGGCGCTGCATCCCGTCACGCCGTTGCGCAAGCTGGTGGCCCTGATGCTGGAAGCCTACGGGGACGAATGGCTGGTGATTCCCGCCATGCATTATCGGTGGTTCTACGACCGCGACTGGGCGATCGCGCAATTCGGCGCCATGAACGCCCCCGATGAATCACCGGAGAACCAGTTCGCCATCGGCCAGAAGCTGGCGGTGCCGTTCTCCAAGGCGGCCGGTCTGCTGGGCGCCAGCGAGGATATGGTGCCCGCCGTGGAGGCCTCCTACGAAAGCCTGCTCGCCGAGCTGGACGCGCATTTCGCCGAGCACCCGGCGCTGCTCGGCGGCCAGGCGACGATCGCGGATTTCGGGTTGATCGGGCCGTTGTATGCCCATCTGTATCGGGACCCCACGGCCGGCACGCTGATGCGCGAACGCGCCCCCCATGTGACGCGCTGGGTGGAGCAGCTGCATTTCGAGCCCGGCGGCCTGCGCGTCCCGCTGGACGACCAGGACACCATTCCGGAAACCCTGCTGCCGGTGCTCAAACGCCTGGCCAGGGAGCAACTGCCGGCGATGGTGGATATCGCCCCCCGGGTCAGTGCCTGGATGGCGGAGCATCCCGGCGAGCCCTTGCCGAGAGTGCTGGGTAACCACACCTTTACCCTGGAGGGCCGTGAAGGTTCACGGATCGTCCGCCCGTACAGCCTGTGGATGATCCAGCGGGTGCGCGATCACCTCAACGGCCTGGACGCGGACAGCCGCCACCGGGCGGACGCGTTCTTGCGCGATATCGGCGCCGAGGCGCTGATCGATTTCCCCGATCCGCCACGGCTGGCCCAGCACAAACTCACCGTGCGCCCGGTCTGACGCCGGGCTAGATAATGCCCTGACTCTGCATGGCCCGGGCCACGCGCTGAAAGCCGGCGACGCTGGCGCCGATCAGGTAATCCGGGTGGTCGCCATCGCCGCCGTGTTCCAGGCAGCGGCGATGGATGCGTTCCATGATGTCGCGCAATCGTCGATCCACCTCGCCGGCGGACCAGGATTCCCGGCGGCTGTTCTGGCTCATCTCCAAACCGCTCACCGCCACGCCGCCGGCGTTGGCCGCCTTGCCCGGCGCGTACAGCACGCCGCTGGCTTTATCCCGGAGCACCGACACCGCCGCCGCGGTGCACGGCATATTGGCGCCTTCGGCCAGCCACCGGCAGCCGTTTTCCACCAGCCGGCGCGCGTCGTCCTCGTCCAGTTCGTTTTCGGTGGCACAGGGCAACGCCACCTGGCAGGCAAACCGCCAGGGGCGCTCGCCCTGGTAGTGGTCCACATCGTCGAAGTCGGTGGCGAGCCGGTCGAGGCCACCGCCGTCCGCCTTGATACGGGCGACCGCCTGCAGATGGGCGTCGGTGAGGCCCGCCTCGGCGTGCACCGTGCCCCGGGAATCGGACAGCGTGACCACGGTGGCCCCTTCTTCCCGCGCCTTGGCGGCGGCGTGGCGGGCCACATTGCCGGCGCCGGATACCGCCACGGTCTTACCGTTCACATTCTCGTTCTGGTGGGCGAGCATGCTCTCCAGGAAATAGACCAGCCCGTAGCCGGTGGCTTCCGGCCGTAATACGCTGCCGCCGAATTCCAGGCTTTTGCCGGTGAAGGCGCCACCGAAGGAACGGGAGAGCTTGCGGTACATGCCGAACAGATAGCCCACTTCGCGCATGCCCACGCCCATGTCGCCGGCGGGCACGTCGATGTCGGGGCCCATGTGATGGTGGAACTCGGCCATAAAGGCCTGGCAGAAACGCATGATTTCCGCATCGCTGCGTCCCTTGGGGTCGAAATCGGCGCCACCCTTGCCGGCGCCCAGCGGCAGGCCGGTGAGCGCGTTTTTGATGGTCTGCTCCAGGGCCAGGAAGGACAGCACGTCCAGATCCACCGAGGGGTGAAAGCGCAACCCGCCTTTATAGGGGCCCAGCGCCCCGTTCATTTGCACCCGGTAGGCCCGGTTCACCTGAACCCGGCCCTGGTCGTCCACCCAGGGCACACGGAATCGGATCACACGCTCGGGTTCCAGCAGGCGGGCGAGCAAGCCCTGCGCCTGCAGCTCGGGATGCTGATCCAAATACCCGGACACGCTCTTCAACAGGCTTTCGGCGGCCTGCTGAAAATAGGCATGATGGGGGTCGCGGCGTTTGATCTGTTCCAATAGCGCTGACATATCCATACCACCATGGAAAAGGATGGCGGGTGAAATGCAAGTCTGTGGGCGTTCAAAAAGGGTAAAACTTCAGCCGTCCAGACGGCGTTTGCGGGCCGCCCAGTCGGGCATGCGGCGGTCCATCAGAGCGTGGAAGGCGGGGCCATGGTGCATGTGTTCCAGGTGACAGAGTTCATGCATCACCACATAGTCGATCACCGCCGGCGGGTACTGCATCAGGGCCAGACTCAGGTTGATGTACCCGCGACGCGAGAGGGAGCCCCAACGGGTTCGCATTTTTTTCACTCGCAGCACCGGCAAGCGGTGGCCCTGTTCGGCGAACCAGGGAAACTGCCGCTCGATGCTGTCCTGGAACACCGTCCGCGCCAGTCCGCGCCACCATTCGTGTACGGCGTCACTGACGGCGGTTTCGTCGTGCGGGTCGGGCACGTCCACATGAAGCTGTTGGCCGTCGCGCCGGACGCGGGCTTTGCCGGCGGCGCCGACGCGCAGGGTGAGCGGTTCACCCAGGCAGGCGCAGCGGTCGCCGTCGCGCCAGCGGGCGCGGGGGCGTGCCGCCATGCGTTGCTGCTGATCGCGAATCCAATCCCGGCGCGAATCGACGAACGCTTCCACCCGGTAGGCGGCCAGTTTCAGCGGGGCCCGCACCTGCACGCTGCCGTCGACACGCACCCGCACTTCCAGTGAGCGCCGCCGGCTGCGCACCAGCTCGTACTCAAGGGGTTGTGACGTGTCGCGGCTCACCGGGCAGTTCCTCTTCCAACTGATGTTTCACGGCGTCGGCGGATTTAGCGTAGGGCGCCAGCCAAGCGTACAGCACGGGAATAATAAACAGCGTCAGTACGGTGGCGAACAGCAAGCCGCCAAGAATCACCACGCCGATGGTAATGCGGCTTTCCGCGCCGGCCCCCGTGGCCAGCACCAGGGGCACGGCACCGAAAATGGTGGAGACCGCGGTCATCAACACCGGCCGGAAACGGACGATGGCGCCTTGGTAAGCAGCCTCCGCCACACTGTAGCCCTGGTCGCGCAGCTGGTTGGCGAACTCGACGATTAGAATACCGTTCTTCGCCATCAAACCGAGCAGCATGATCATACCGATCTGGCTGTAGATGTTCAGGCTGTTGCCGGTGACCCGCAACGCCAGGATGGCACCGGCGATGGCCAGCGGCACGGTGAGCATAATGATCAGCGGGTGGATCCAACTTTCGAACTGCGCCGCCAGCACCAGGAAAACGATCAGCAGGGCCAGGCCGAAGGTAATGAAAATCGCGGAAGACGCCTCGGTGAATTCCTCGGCCATGCCCTTGTAACTGAGTCGCGCCTCCAGGGGCAGAGTGTCGCTGACGGCCTGTTCGACGAAGTCGATGGCGCGGCCCAGATCGTAGCCCTCGGTCATATTGGCCGACAGGGTGATGGCCGGCAGCCGGTCGACGCGACGCAGCTCCGGTGACGCGCCCACGGTTTTCAGATCCACCACGCTGGACAGCGGCACCAGCTCGCCGGCGTCGGTGCGCACGTAAATCGGATTGACGTCGTCGGGCACCCGCGCTTCGCTCTCTTTGGCCTCCAGCAGCACGTCGTATTCGCGGCCCCGGTCCACGTAGGTGGACGCCTGCAGCGTGGCGAACATGGCCTGCAAAGTCCGCCCCACGTCGGTGGCGGACAGGCCGAAATCGGCGGCCCGTTCGCGGTTCAACTCGACCTTGAGCTGCGGCTGGGTTTCCTCGTAATTGGTGTCCACGCTGAGCAGGTTGGGATTGTCCTGCATGGAGGACATCAAGGACTCGCTCCAACGTTGCACCGATTCATAGTCCGGCCCGCCGATCACCACTTCCAGTTGCTGGTTGAAGGCGCTCTGACCCAGCCCCGGTGGGTTGACCGCGAACGCGCGCAGCCCGGTCACCTGGCCGAGGTCGCCGCGCAGTTGCTGGACGATTTCCTGCTGACTGCGTTGGCGCTCACCCCAGGGTTTCAGGCGGGTGATCATAAAGGCGTTTTCCGGCTGCCCGCGAAAGCCGACGATCGACAGCACCCGCTCCGCTTCACCGTTGTCCAGTAACGGCTGCATCAGGGCTTCCACTTCCTTAATGTGGTGGGTCGTGTACTCCACCGTCGCCCCCTGCGGCGCGGTGGCCGACACGATGAACACCCCCCGGTCCTCGGTGGGCGCCAGCTCCCGGGGAACACCGTTGTAGACGAGCCCCGCCAGCAGACAAATCAACACCGCCACGCCGAGCACCGGCCAGGGGTTGGCCAGGCAACGCTTCAAGCCCTTGGCGTAGCCGCTGTTCATGCGCGCCAACGAACGTTCCAGCAAGTGTTTGTTCTGGTCTTCCTTGCGGTGGCGGTGCAGCCAGCGCGAGCACAACATCGGCGCCAGGCTGAGCGCCACCACGCTGGAAATCACCACCGCCGCCGCCAGCGTGAAGCCGAACTCGCCGAACAGCCGCCCCACGTCGCCGCCCATGAAAGAGATCGGCACGAACACCGCCACCAGGGTCAGGGTGGTGGCGACCACCGCGAACGCCACTTGGCGCGCCCCCAGGTACGCCGCCACCAGGCGGGACTCGCCTTCGTCGATGCGACGCTGGATGTTTTCAAGCATCACGATGGCGTCGTCGACTACCAGACCGATGGCGAGGATCAGCGCCAGCAGCGTGAGCACGTTGATGGAAAAGCCCAGCGCGCCCAGCCCCATGAAAGCACCGATGACCGACACCGGGATGGTGACCGCCGGAATAAGGGTGGCACGCAGATTACCCAGGAACGCGAAGATCACCAGGATCACCAGGGTCATGGAGAGACCCAGAGTGATCAGGACTTCACGGATCGACGCGCGAATAAACAGGGATTCGTCGTAGTTGATGTCCAAAGCGATGTCGGCGGGGAGATTTTCGCGGATCCGCTCGATCTCGGCGCGTACGTTGTCCGACACCGATACGGTGTTGGCCTTGGACTGGCGAATAATGCCCAGCCCCACGGCGGTCTGGCCATTGGCGCGCAGCTCGGTGTCGTCGTTCTCGACGCCCAGTTCCACCCGCGCCACGTCGCCCATGCGTAACAGGTAGTTGCCCTGCTGGCGCAGCACCAGATCGCGGAATTCTTCCACCGTGGCGAGCCGGTTGTCGGCGCGCACGGTGAAGCTTCGGCTGGCGGATTCCAGGCGCCCGGCGGGCAGTTCCACGTTGTTGGCGCGCAGCGCATTAACGATATCGTTGACCGCGATGCCGTTGGCGGCCATACGCTGACGATCCAGCCAGACGCGCATGGCGTAGCGGCGTTCGCCGCCGATGTTGACGTCGGAAACCCCGTCCAGCACCGCGAAGCGGTCCACCAGGCTGCGCTCGGCGAAGTCGGTCAGTTCCTGGGTGGCGAGGGTGTCGCTGCTGAGCGTCACCCAGATGATCGGCCGGGCATCGGAGTCGCTTTTCGCGATCACTGGCGCTTCTGCTTCTTCGGGCAACTGATTGATGATACGGGAGACCGCAGCGCGCACATCGTTGGCGGCGATATCGAGATCCCGGTCCAGGTCGAATTCCACGGAGGTCCGTGCCGATCCGAGACGCGAACGCGACTCGATCCGATTGACCCCTTCCACTCCGGCAATGGCGCCCTCGACCACCTGAATGATCTGGGTGTCGAGCACTTCCGGCGCGGCGCCTTCGTAGGTGACTTCCACGGAAACCTGGGGCGGGTCGATATCCGGGTATTCGCGGATCGGCAGTTTCATCAAGGCGCTGATGCCGAAGACCACGATCAGCAGACTGATCACGGTGGCGAAGACCGGCCGCTTAACCGAGACGTCGCTGAGTATCATCAGGCCGGTTCCTCCAGGAGCGCGCGCTGGGACGGCATCAGGGCGCCTTCGTCCTCCACCACCTTCACCGGCGCGCCACTGCCGAGGCGGCTGTGGCCGTTGACAATCACCGGTTGGCCCTGATCCAGGCCGGCGGTGACTTCCACCCAGCCGTCACGGCGCCCGCCCAGGCTCACCGGCAAACGCTCCGCCAGGCTGTCGGTGCTCACGGTAAATACATAGCTCTGCGCGCCCTGGGAGATCACCGCCTGTTCCGGCACCAACAGCGCCGGGTGCTCGGCCAGCAATACCGACACCTGCAGGAACTGGCCCGGACGCAACAAAGAATCGGCGTTGTCCAGTAGCGCCTTGACGGTGAGGCTGCGGCTGGCGGTGTCCACCCGGCTGTCAAGCATGGCGATCTTGCCGCGAAACACCTTGCCCGGGTAGGCGTCGCTGGTCACTTCCACGGTCAGGTCCGGCCGGATTTTAGAAAGATAGCGTTCCGGGACCTGAAAGTTGACCTCCAGGTTACGCACGCTGTCCAGGGTAGTGATCGCATCCCCCACTTGCAGGAAGGCGCCTTCATCCACCTGACGCAGCCCCACCACGCCATTGAACGGCGCGCGCAGGAAATGGTCTTCAAGCGCCGCGCGGCTGGCTTCCATGCTCGCCCGGGCGGACTCCATGGTGGTCTTCAGGTTAGCCACTTCCGCTTCGGAGATGGCGCCACCGCCGACCAGGCGCGACGCTCTCTGGTAATCGGACAGGGCGCGCTGATAATCCGCCCGGGCACGGTCGGTCTCGGCGCGGGCGGCACGGTCATCCAGTGTCACTAACAGGTCGCCGGCGTTCACTCCCTGGCTTTCCTGGAAATGGATCTTATCCACCCGGCCGTCCACCTGGGTGAGAAGCACGATGGCGCGGGTGGCGCGCGCGGTACCGACCGCTTCAAGGTTGTCGGTGAGCGGCCGGCTGACGGCGGGCACCACGTTCACCGTCGTGGGAGGCCGCTCCGGAGTAGCGGCGCTTTCTTCATCACTCAACCACCACCAACCGGCGGCGGCCAGTACGGCGATCACCGCCAGGCCCGCGACCACTCGCAACATTATTCTACTCCAGGCTCACAGGCACCCCCGGTTGCCTGTTGACGCCGGCCCGGCTTAAAGTGCGCTTGATTTATCATTAGGATCTTGGCCCGTCCCTGGCCGGGCCCACGCATTAACGCCCGAACTTGCCTGGTAACAGACCCGGCCCGGTACGCGTGGTTCCAGGAGCCTACACGGTTTCCGCTTACGGCAGGGTGAAAATTCGGATCAGCGAGAAGGAAAAACGGGCCGACGGACCCGGTGTCAGCCGGGTCCGGTGAGCTTCAAGGGGTCGAGCAATTCTTCCAGACGTTGCCGATCCAGATCGGTGTGCGCTGCGGCCACTTCGATCACCGGTCGGCCGCTGGCAAACGCTTCCTTGGCGATGGCGGCGGCCTTTTCGTAACCGATCACTGGATTGAGGGCGGTGACCAGAATCGGATTACGTCCCACGCCTTCCGCCAGGTGCTCCTGGTTCCAGGTCAGGCCTTCAATGGCCTGGTCGGCGAGATTGCGGCAGCTATTGGCCAGCCACCGGGTCATATCCAGCAGGTTGGTGGCCACCAGCGGCAGCATGACATTAAGCTGAAAATTACCGCTCTGGGCCGCTACCGTGTTGGCCTGATCCAGACCCATCACCTGCGCCGCCACCATGGTGGCGGACTCGCAAATCACCGGATTCACCTTGCCGGGCATGATCGACGAACCGGGCTGAGTGGCCGGCAACCGCAACTCCGACAAGCCGTGGATCGGCCCGGAATTCATCCAGCGCAGATCATTGCTGATCTTCATCAGCACCACCGCCAGGCCGCGCAGGGCGGCGGACAGATTGAGCGGCGCGTCCACCGCGCTTTGCGCCACCGAGGGATACGGCAAGGCGGTGAAAGGTTCGCCGGTGTCATCCGCCAGGGCGGCGGCGAAACGGTCACCAAATTCGGCGTGGGCGTTGATGCCGGTGCCCACCGCGGTGCCGCCCTGCGGCAGGGCGTGCAGTTCGTCGCGGGCGCGCGCCAGTCGTTGGCTGGCGGCTTGTAACTGCAGCACCCAGGTGCGCAGTTCCTGTTCCACGGTGACCGGCATGGCGTCCATCAAATGGGTGCGGCCGGTTTTCACCAGGTTTTTACCCTCCCGGGCGCGCAAGCCGAGCGTGGTGATCAGATGCTCCAGATCCGGCAGCAACTGCTCGCTGATCGCCATCACTGACGCCAGATGCATGGCGGTGGGGATGGTGTCGTTACTGCTTTGCCCCAGGTTGACGTGGTCGTTGGGGTGCACCCCGGCGTCGCCGCAAAGGTGGGCGATTACCTCGTTGACGTTCATGTTGGTGCTGGTCCCGGAGCCGGTTTGGAACACGTCCACGGGAAACTGATCGGTGTGCGCTCCGCCGAGCAGTTCGTCACAGGCGTCGACGATGGCCCGGCGGCGGGCGTCATCGAGCAGGTCCAGATCGGCGTTGACGTTGGCGGCGCAGCGTTTGACGCGGATCACCGCCTGGATGAAACGGTCCGGCAGATGCCGGCCGCTGATCGGGAAGTTATCCACCGCCCTCTGAGTCTGGGCGCCCCACAGGGCATCGGCGGGGACTTCGATCTCTCCCAGGGAATCCTTTTCCAAACGGGTATCGCTCATGACTTCTCCTTGCGGCCCGGTGTCGGCCAGCGACGGGAATGGGTCAGTACCCAGTATCGGCAACCGGATGCGGCGGGTCCACCTTGCCGGGGGCTTCAGCCCGCCTGCCGGTCATTCGCTCCCCCACGAGCATCCTGCCTGTTCCCCCAACCTGCACTGGCCGGTGCTGGCATTTAGCCAGTACGCAAGGTCCCTAAAATACCGTCCGGGTTCATTTACCGATACAGAAGGAGGAGAAAATACGTCCCAGGAGGTCGTCCGCGGTGAAGGCGCCGGTAATCTCTTCCAGCGCCTGCTGGGCCGCCCGCAGGTCCTCGGCAAGCAGCTCGCCGGCGGCGTGCCGGTGCAACTGATCAGAACCGTTGGCGAGGGCGGCGAGCGCCTCCTGCAAGGCGGTGATATGGCGGCGGCGGGCGGAAAAGCGGCTTTGTGCCTCGCCCTGGTAGCCGGCGACGGTCTTCAGGTGGGTGCGCAGCGCGTCCATTCCGGCGCCACTGGCGGCGGAAAGAATAAAGGTGTCCGGCCGCTCCGGGTGCGGGCCCGGCGCATCGCCGCTCAAGTCGGCTTTGTTGAGCACCAGGGTCACCGGCAGGTCCAGGTCGTCGAGCTGCTGTTGGCTCTGCGGCAACAGCGCGGCAAGGTCGTTGAGGTCCTCCGGTGTCTCCTGGGCGTCCACCACGACCAGCAGCCGGTCCGCCTTTTTGATTTCGGCGAACGCCCGGCGGATGCCTTCTTGTTCAATCTGATCGCCGCTTTCCCGCAGGCCGGCGGTGTCGATCAGATTGAGCGGCATGCCGTCGAGCTGGATCGCCTCGCGCAGCACGTCCCGGGTGGTGCCCGCCACCTCGGTGACAATGGCGACATCGAACCCGGCCAGGGCGTTCATCAACGAAGACTTGCCGGCGTTGGGCCGCCCGGCGATCACCAGAGTCAGGCCTTCACGAACCAGCCGCCCTTGGCGGGCGCTGGCCAGCACCGCTTGGCACTGATCAATCAGCGATTGCAGATCATCGGCGACCCCGCCCTCGGAGAGAAAATCGATTTCCTCTTCCGGAAAGTCGATGGCCGCCTCCACATAGATGCGCAACTGAATCAACTGCTCGACCAGGGTGTTCACTTCCCGGGAAAACGCCCCTTGCAGGGAATTCAAAGCGGCGCGGGCGGATTCACGGGTACCGGCGTCGATCAGATCGGCGATCGCCTCCGCCTGGGTGAGATCCATTTTATCGTTGAGAAAGGCACGCTGGGAGAATTCCCCGGCCCTGGCCTGACGGGCACCGTGGTGCACGCAGGCGGCCACCAGCATGTCCAGAATCACGGGGCCGCCATGGCCCTGCAGTTCCACCACTTCCTCGCCGGTAAAGGAGCCGGGGGCGGGAAACCAGAGCACCAGACCCTCGTCGATGACCTGACCTTCAGGGTCCTTGAAAGTGCTGAAATGGGCCTTTCTGGGTGATAGTGAGCGCTCACCAATGAGGCACTTGGCAATATCCAGGGCCCGGTCGCCGGAGAGGCGCAACACCCCCACGCCTCCCCGGCCCGGGGCCGTGGCGATGGCGACAATGGTTTCAGTGCTGGCTGTAGACATGGCGGGATTATAGAGAGCGGCGCGCCTTCGACACCAGACGCGGGACAATAAAACAAAAAACCGGCCCCTGGGGGCCGGCTTCGCGTGCGTCGCGGCGGCGCTGGCTCACCCGCCGCGCTCGATCTTGCGGGTAATCAGGTACTGCTGGGCGATCGACAACAGGTTGTTGGTCAGCCAGTACAGCACCAGACCCGCCGGGAACCACAACATGAACACCGAGAAGATCACCGGCATCCATTTCATTACCTGGGCCTGGGTGGGGTCCGCCGGGGTCGGGTTGAGACGGGTCTGCAGGAACATGGACGCGCCCATCAGAATCGGCAGTACGAAGTAGGGGTCCATCACCGACAGGTCGTTGATCCACAGGAAGAACGGCGCCTGGCGCAGCTCCACGGATTCCAGCAACACATAATAAAGAGCGATGAACACCGGCATTTGCACCAGGATCGGCAAACAGCCCCCCAGCGGATTGATCTTCTCCCGCTGGAACAGCTTCATGGTTTCCTGTTGCTGCTTCTGGCGGTCGCCTTTGTTCTCTTCCTTGATGCGCTGCATCTCCGGGGCCACTTTGCGCATCTTGGCCATGGACCGGTAGCTGGTGGCGCTGAGCTTGAAGAACAGGGATTTGATTACCAGGGTCAGCAGGATAATCGCCACGCCCCAGTTGCCGACTCCGAAGCCGAGGTCCATGTGCAGGCCGAAGATATTCAGCTCCCCGCTTTGCAGAAACACCAGCAGATGGAAGATCGGCTGGGCGAGGAACCATAACCAGCCATAGTCCACGGTCATGTTGAATCCGGGGCTGATCGCTTCCAGACGATCCTGAATCTTCGGGCCGGCGTAAAATTCGGCGTAGAACACATGTTCTTCGCCGGGCTGCACCGCCTGGGGCGCGGAAACGAAACGCAGCAGGTATTCATTTCGGTTTTCACGGTACAGGGTGGAGTAGGTGTAGCGATTCTGGGGATCGGGAATCCAGGCGGACACGAAGTAGTGCTGGAGCATGGCGATCCAGCCACCTTCCTGGGTGAGCCGTAGTGGCTCTTCCTGCATCTCGTCGAACGACAGCTTGTTGTAGGGCGTGTCCTCGCTCCAGTACGCGGCACCCAGGTAGGTGGGCATGGGGATAAAGCCCTGGGTACTTTTACCCGGATCCTCGCTGCCGTCCCGTTTGATCTGGCCGTATAGCGCACCCTGCCAGGTCTCACTGCTATTGTTGCGGACGATATGGCTGACACGGATCAGGTAGCTGCCCCGCTCGAACGTGTAGCGTTTAATGATTTCCACGCCACCGCTCTGGCTCAGGGTGAGATCGACGTTCAGTTCTTTCTCGCCTTCCTGCAGACGGTAACTCTGTTGAGCGGCCTGCCAGGTGGGACGACCCTCGGGCGTGTCGGTACCGTCTTCCCCGACCAGCCCGCTCTGCGCCACATAAGTAAGAGCGGCATTGTTCTGCATCAGAACGAAAGGCTGATTCGGGGTGTCCGCGTGGCGCGGGTATTCGGGCAGAGCCAGCCGCTCGATATCGCCACCCACCGGATTGATCTCCAGCGAGAGGACATCGGTGTTCACTTCGATCCGCTGCCCGGAGGTCTCGCTTTCCGCGTCGGGAACGGCGGCCTGGGCCTGCGGGCCGGCCGCCGGTTCAGGTACGGTGCCCTCGGTGCTGTCCGGTTGGGGCAACGGATGGCTGTCGTTATCGGGGGCGGTATCGTCGGCCAGGGTCTGTTCCTGGGCCACTGGCGTGGTCTGCGGGGCAATATAGTCCTGCTGCCAAGCCTGGATCATCAGGTAGGAAACAACGGCAATACCAGTGATCACTAACGCGCGAGGGATATCCATAATTCGATTGGGTTCTGGCGAGAAAAAGCGGACGGCAGTTTCTCAGTCTTGCCCACGCTTGGCAAGCAGCTTGTCCAGCAGCCCGACGAGGGACGGCGTCAGTGAGCGCCCTCCTTCCTTGGGACAAGGGCCCCGTAACAGGACGATCAGATCGAGGCCGGCCAGTTCGTGCTGGCGCAAGCGGAACTGCTCGCGGGCACGGCGTTTGATCGCGGCACGATCCACCGCCCGACGGGCGTTACGTTTGCCGATGACCAGACCCAACCGCGCCTGGGGTAAGTCGTTACGGCGGGCGAGAACAAGGAAGTAGCGGTCTGAGACCCGCCAGTCCGGCGCGTTGAACAGGGCCTGGAACTGTGCGCCGTCAAGAAGACGCTGATCTCGGGTGAAGCGGAGGGAGGGAACGGAATCAGGCGCTGACAGTGGCACCATGGCAAAAACGGAAGACAGCAGTCAGCGCCGGAGGCTGACTCAGGCTGTCAGCCGTTTGCGACCTTTGGCGCGACGTGCCGCGACGATTTTGCGGCCGTTTTTGGTGGCCATGCGGGCACGGAAACCGTGATTACGCTTACGTTTGATGTTGCTCGGCTGGAATGTCCGTTTCATGGCGTCATCCCCAAATAGGAAGTCGTGGGCTTAAGAGGTCGCGGATAATAGTCGTGCGGGGCCGAGCTGTCAACCAGCCTTTCCGGAGCGGGAGGGGGTGTTACTAAAAGAATTAAATATTTATATGTTTTTAGTAGTAGTGGTAATAGTAAGGGAAGCTCGATTCTGTGGATAAGCGAAAAAAAATCAATAGAAACAACAGTTTAGCTTGTTGGCAATTGACGTATAACTGTGTGTAAGTGACAGGGACGAACAGGGGACAGCCTGTTATCAAGTGGGGACCGATTTCATCCACCAGGTTATCCCCAGAGTTGTGAGCCCGGATGCGCACAGGGTTACCGCCGTAGTTATCCACAGGGAAAGCAGAAAGAAAAAGGTCCGTGGAGCTGTGGATAATTGGCCGGACGGGGGTATAGAATGCAACGTCTTATTCACCATCGACGGTAAAGGCGGGGATGTGTCCGAGGAGCTTTGGAATCGCTGTTTGACTCGGCTGGAGGACGAATTACCGTCCCAGCAATTCAACATGTGGATCCGGCCGTTGCAGGTGACGGCTTCCGAGGATGGCGGAGAATTGACGCTTTTCGCGCCTAATCGCTTCGTGGTCGACTGGGTTCGCGACAAGTATGTGGAACGCATCAGTGAGGTTCTGGGCGAGCTGAAGAGCGGCCCGCTGCCGCAGTTGCGGCTGGAGGTGGGCAGTTCCCGCGCCACCCCGCCGCCCCGGCAACAGGACGCCGGCGCCGCCCGGGGCCGGCCCGCGGACGGTCGTTCGGCGCCGGTGATCGAGACCCGGCCCAAAGCGGTCTCACCGGAACTGGGCGGGGCGGCCAAGCATCGCAGTAATCTGAATTCCAGTTTCACCTTTGTGACGTTCGTGGAAGGCAAGTCTAACCGCATGGCGTGCGCGGCGGCGCAACAGGTAGCGGAGAACCCGGCCAGTCACGGCTATAACCCTTTGCTGCTGTATGGCGGTGTGGGGCTCGGTAAGACCCACCTGATGCACGCGGTGGGCAACGAGCTGATGCGGCGCAACCCCAACGCCAAGGTGGTCTATCTGCACAGCGAGCGCTTCGTGGCGGACATGATCTCGGCGTTGCGCAATAAGACCATTAACGAATTCAAGCGCTTCTACCGGTCGGTGGACGCGTTGCTGATCGATGATATCCAGTTTTTTGCGGGTAAGGAGCAGTCCCAGGAGGAGTTCTTCCATACCTTTAACGCCTTGTTGGAAAACGGGCAGCAAATCATCCTGACATGCGATAAATTCCCCAAGGAAGTGGATGGTTTGGAGGAGCGGTTGAAAAGCCGTTTCGGTTGGGGCTTGTCCCAGCCGCTGGAACCGCCGGAGCTGGAGACCCGGGTCGCGATTCTGAAAAAGAAGGCGGAAGAAGCGCGGGTCGAGCTGCCCAACGACGCGGCGTTCTTTATTGCCCAGCGAATTCGGTCCAACGTGCGTGAGCTGGAGGGGGCTCTGCGTCGCGTGATCGCTCATGTACGCTTCACTGGCGCGCAGATCGATATCGGCCTGATCAAGGAGGCGCTCAAGGATTTGATCGCCCTACAGGCGCGCCAGATCAGTATCGACAACATTCAGCGCACGGTGGCGGAGTACTACAAGATCAAGGTGCCGGATTTGCACTCACCGCGGCGCACCCGCTCGGTGGCCAGACCGCGCCAGGTGGCGATGGCGTTGTCCAAGGAACTGACCAGCCACAGCCTGCCGGAGATCGGGGAGAGCTTTGGCGGCCGGGATCACACCACGGTGCTGCATGCCTGCCGCAAGGTTCTGGAGCTGCGCGAGTCCAATCCGGAAATAGAAGAAGATTATCAAAACCTCCTGAGGACTCTGACGTCCTGACGGATCAACTGAAACGGGAAGGCGACATGAAATTCTCCATCAACCGTGAACAATTGCTCAAGCCGCTGCAGCAGGTTGCCGCGGTGGTCGAAAAACGCCAAACGCTGCCGGTGTTGTCCAACGTGCTCATGGAAGTGGGGGATGGCCAGCTGTCCTTGACCGGCACGGACCTTGAGCTGGAGCTGGTGGCGCGGTTGCCGCTGGAAGGTGAGCATCAGTCCGGCGAGACCACGGTGCCGGCCCGCAAGCTGGTGGACATCGCCAAGAGCCTGCCGGCGGAGGCGGACATTCGTTTTGAAGTGGACGGCGAGAGAATGCTGGTGCGCTCCGGGCGCAGCCGTTTCTCCCTGGCCACCTTGCCCGCCTCCGAGTTTCCCAATCAGGAGGAGGACAGCAGCGGTGCGGTGCTGGAGATCGCGCCCAATACCCTGCGTCAGTTGATCGATCACACCGCCTTCTCCATGGCCCAGCAGGATGTTCGCTACTACCTGAACGGCATGTTGTTCGAGCTGCGCTCCGGCATGCTGCGGGCGGTGTCCACCGATGGCCATCGCCTGGCGGTCTGTGACGCGGCCCTGGAAGGCCAGAGCGAGGAAGCGGGTGTGATTCTGCCGCGTAAAGGTGTGATGGAGCTGGCGCGCATTCTGTCCGACGCGGCGGAGAACGCGCGTCTGACCCTGGGCCGTAACCATATTCGCATTGTAGCCGGTTCCATTACCTTTACCTCCAAGCTGGTGGACGGCAAGTTCCCGGAATACGAACGAGTGATTCCCAAGGACGGCAGCCGGGTGATCATGGCCGATCGGGAAACGCTCCGCCAGGCCCTGAGCCGCGTGGCGATTCTGTCCAATGAGAAGTATCGGGGCGTGCGGGTGCAGCTTTCCGAGGGCAGCCTGCGCATCGTTGCCAACAACCCGGAGCAGGAAGAAGCGGAAGAGGAAGTGTCCGTGGAGTACCAGGGCGGGCCCCTGGAAATCGGTTTCAATGTTAGCTACTTGCTCGATGTGTTGAATACCATGGACGGCACCCAGGCCCGGCTGGAGCTGGGCGACAGCAACAGCAGTGCCCTGATCACCGATCCGGAGCATGAGGCGGCCATTTATGTGGTTATGCCGATGCGTCTCTAACGCTTTTCTTTCGAGTGTCGGCGCCTGCCTCAGCAGGCGCCGCCCTTCCCCGCCTTCTTTGTCCTTCCATGTTAGCTGATCTGCGACTCACGGATTTCCGTAATTATCGCCAGGCGGAGTTTGCTCCGGCGCCGGGGCTGAATCTGATTTTTGGCGCCAATGGCAGCGGTAAGACCAGTTTGCTTGAAGCGATTTATTTCATCGGCAGCGGTGGCCGGTCTTTTCGGGGCGGGCGCCTTTCCCGTCTGGTGCGGGATGGCGCGGACACCGCGACCCTGTTCGCGATGGTTGAGAACGGCGTCAGTCACCACCGGCTTGGCATCCGTCGGGCTCCCGGCGGCATTCAGTCCCTGAAGCTGAATGGCGCAACCCCTGGGGCGTTGAGCGATGTGGCCGCCCTACTTCCTGTGCTGGCGCTTCACCCCCAGTCGGTGGAGCTTGTCTTCGGACCCTCCGCCCTTCGGCGCCGATTCCTGGATTGGGGAATGTTCCACGTGGAACATTCCTTTCTGCCGGTTTGGAAGGAAGCGAGTGCGGCGCTGAAGCACCGTAACGCCCTGCTGCGCAGCGGTCGGGTGACCCCCCGTGAGTTGGGCTATTGGGACCAGAAACTGGCGGCCAGTTCTGATAGTATTGAAGGGTTACGCACTGGCTATTCGCAGCGGCTGAAGGCCCGCTGGCTGGAAGTGATGAAGTTACTCGCTCCGGAGATCAAAGGTGGTCTGGCTCTGCAAACCGGACGTCGTGACGGGGAAACCTATCTGGACGCCCTGACCCGCACCCGCGAGGACGATTTGCGTCGGGGCTTCACCCAGACCGGGTTTCACCGGGCCGAGCTGAAGATTACCGCCGGTGGCACCCTCGCCCGGGATCGCGTGTCCCGGGGCCAGGCTAAAATCATGGCCTATGGCCTTGTGCTGGCCCAGCTTCCGCTGATCCAGGAGGCTGGGAAAGTCTGCACACTCCTGGTGGACGACCTGGGGTCCGAATTGGACCAGGCACATCGGGCGACGCTGCTGAGGTTTCTGGCGGCGGGATCACACCAAACATTGATAACGGCGGTGGACAGGGAGCACCTGGACCCGGCGATTAATGAGCATAAGGGCGCTGCGGCCCGAATGTTCCACGTGGAACATGGCCGTGTTCAGCGGATATCGGACGATCCATAAGGTAAAAACATGGCGGAACAAAACTACGATTCATCCAGCATCAAGGTGCTGAAGGGTCTGGACGCCGTTCGCAAACGTCCCGGCATGTACATCGGTGACACGGACGATGGCACCGGTTTGCATCACATGGTTTTCGAGGTGGTCGATAACTCCATCGACGAATCCCTGGCCGGGCACTGTTCCGAGATTCGGGTGGTCATTCACCCCGATGAATCCATTTCCGTATCGGATAACGGCCGCGGCATCCCCGTGGACATGCACACCGAGGAGGGCGTCAGCGCCGCCCAGGTGATCATGACCGTGCTCCACGCCGGCGGTAAGTTCGATGACAACTCCTATAAGGTCTCCGGCGGCCTGCACGGCGTGGGCGTTTCCGTGGTCAACGCCCTGTCTGAATCCCTGAAGCTCACCATTCGCCGGCATGGTAATGTGTATGAGCAGAGTTACAGCCACGGCGTTCCGGAGAAGGATCTGGACAAGGTCGGCACCACCGACAGCACCGGCACCGCGATCCACTTCCGGCCCTCTTCCGAGACTTTCACTAATATCGAGTTTCACTACGATATTCTGGCGAAACGGCTTCGGGAGCTGAGCTTTCTGAACTCCGGCGTACGAATTCATCTTAAGGACGAGCGTAGCGGCGACGAGGATATCTTTGAGTACGAAGGGGGCTTGAGCGCCTTCGTGACCTATCTCAACCAGGCCAAGAGCGCGCTGAACGAGGTCTTCCATTTCCAGTTCGACCGGGAAGACGGCATCGCCGTGGAAGTGGCCATGCAGTGGAATGACTCCTACCAGGAGAACATCTTCTGCTTCACCAACAACATTCCCCAGCGCGACGGCGGGGCCCATCTGGCGGGCTTCCGGGCCGCCCTGACCCGCTCCTTGAACAACTATATGGATCGGGAAGGCTTCCTTAAGAAAGAGAAAGCCAACCCCACCGGTGACGACGCTCGTGAAGGCCTGACGGCGGTGATCTCGGTTAAGGTGCCGGACCCCAAGTTCTCCAGCCAGACCAAGGACAAACTGGTTTCTTCCGAGGTGAAAACCGCCGTCGAGCAGACCATGTCCGAGAAATTTCAGGACTACCTGCTCGAGCATCCCCAGGAAGCCCGGCAGATCGTGCAGAAAATCATCGACGCCGCCCGTGCTCGGGACGCGGCCCGCAAGGCCCGGGATATGACCCGCCGCAAGGGCGCCCTGGATATCGCCGGCCTGCCCGGCAAGCTGGCGGATTGTCAGGAAAAGGACCCCGCGCTTTCCGAGCTGTATATCGTGGAGGGTGATTCCGCCGGCGGCTCCGCCAAACAAGGCCGCGATCGGAAATACCAGGCGATCCTTCCATTGAAAGGGAAGATCCTCAATGTGGAGAAAGCCCGCTTCGATAAGATGCTTTCCTCTCAGGAGGTAGGCACTTTGATTACCGCTCTGGGCTGCGGTATCGGCCGCGACGAATACAACGTTGAAAAGCTACGCTACCACCGCATCATCATCATGACGGACGCGGATGTGGATGGTTCGCACATTCGTACCCTGCTGCTGACCTTCTTTTTCCGGCAAATGCCGGAATTGATCGCCCGCGGCCATGTGTATATCGCCCAACCACCGCTTTATAAGGTTAAAAAGGGCAAACAGGAAACTTATATCAAGGATGATCCGGCGCTTGAGGATTACCTCACCAACCTGGCGTTGGAGAAGGCCGCGCTCTACCCCGGCAACGATGCCCCGCCGGTGAGTGGCGAGCCGCTCGGCAAGCTGATCGGTGAGTACCGCCAGGTGATGCGCATCGTCGACCGTCAGTCCCGGGTGTTCCCCGCCCTGGTGCTCGAGCAGATGATCTACATGCCGTCCGTGGACGAAACCAAGCTGGCCGATGAAGCCTTCATGAAGCAGTGGTGCGCGGATCTCAGCGCCCGTGTGGACGTACTCACCGACGGCAGCCAGACCTTCACCGTCAGCCCCGAACTGGACAGCGAGCGGGGCCTCTATTTGCCCCATGTACGGGTTATCGCCCACGGCGTGCCCCGCGAGTACCGGGTCCCTCTGGACTTCCTGCAATCGCCGGATTACGGTCGCATCAAGCACCTCGGCGAAACCCTGGAAGGGCTGTTGGCCAGTGACGCGGCGGTGGAGCGAGGCGAAACCCGCAAGCCGATCCGTCACTTCGCCGAAGCACTGGCGTGGTTGATGCAGCAGGCGCGGCGCGGTACCGCCGTGCAGCGCTACAAGGGCTTGGGCGAAATGAACGCGGACCAACTGTGGGAAACCACCATGGATCCGGAGTCACGCCGGATGCTGCAGGTGACGGTGGAAGACGCCATTGCCGCGGATCAGATCTTCACGACGCTGATGGGCGATGACGTGGACCCGCGCCGCAAGTTCATTGAGTCCAATGCGCTGCAGGTTTCAAACCTGGATATTTGACAAGCGGGAACGTTGGAGAAGCAACCGGGCCTCCGCCCGGTTGCCGAAGGGGCTTGCCGCGCGGCTTAAACCGCGAAATCTTCCAGATTGGCGCCCTTTTCCAGCTTTTCACGCAACCACACCGGGCGCTTGCCGCGGCCGGTCCAGGTCTGCGAGTTGTCCGCCGGGTTGCGGTATTTCACCTTGGCTGGTTTGCGAACGCCTGCTTTCTTCTTGCGAGCGGTGGTTTTACGCGCCGCCTTCTTCTGCCGGTTGGCTTTTTCCTGAAGCAGATCGTCCACGGAAACGCCGAGGTCCTTAGCGATCTTGGAGATCTCCGCCTGCGCGCTTTTCACCGCGTCGTGGCGTTTCTTCTCCAGCTTTTTCTCCGCCTGCTTGATCAGTTTTTCCAGTTCCGCGACAGAAAGGTCGTCAAGATTGATAGTCATTGTCGATGGTCCTTAATAGATAGGGTCGGCCTAGTGCGGGAAACTGTAGTTATTATTAGAAAAAAACGCAATTAGGCTTTCGGTGTTTTCGTCAGTTCGCCGGGATAATGTTCAAAAATCCACTGTTGCGCCAATCGGGTAACTGTTTTTGCGTCTTTGTCGTCGGTACTGATCGGCGGGCTGATACGCAAAATTATTTCCCCGGGGAGCCGTAGCCAGGACCGGGCCGGCCAACAGTTGCCGCTATTGTGGCTGATTGCGACCACCGGCACCTTGCTGCGGCAAGCCAGCAACGAACCGCCATGGTTAAAATGGCCCATCGTCCCAGGCGCCTGACGGGAGCCCTCGGGATAAATTACCACCGGGATGCCGTCGTTCAAGCGGTCCGCGCCCTGTTGCAGAACGGCTTTCAACGCCGCCCTGCCCTTCCCGCGATTAATGCGAATCGGGTTAAGCAATGCCAATCCCCAACCGAAAAACGGCAGCCAGAGTAATTCTCTTTTCAGCACGGTTGCCTGGGGTGCGATCAGCAATTGCAGGTAAAACGTTTCCCAGCTGCTTTGATGGTTGGCGATCACCACCATCGGTCCCGCCGGCAAATTCTCACGGCCCTCCACGCGAACACGCACGCCATTTAAGCGGCCCAGCAGCCACATGGTGAAAGCGGTCCACAGATGTACGAAGCGATAGCGCTTGTCGAACGGCAGAAACCGGCCGATTAACAGGCAATTAAAGCCGTGAACAACGCCGACCGCGTTGTAGATAATAAAAAACAGCACACTGCGAATGCGGATGCCCCAACTGGGCGGGCCACCGGCGGGTTGTTTCATGAAAGGTCCTTGAGAAACTGATCGACGAACCCGGCCAGGGAATCGTAAACGTCCACCGGGCCCAGGGTTTCCGGCAAGCCTTTTTCCAAGGTACGCCGGCCCTTGCCGGTGAGCACCAGCACCGGGCGGCAACGGCGGGCGATGCCGGCTTCCAGATCCCTCAGACTATCACCAACCAGGGGCACATCGGTGACATCGCCATACTCAGCAACAATTTGGTCGATCAACCCCGGCAACGGCTTGCGGCATTGGCAACCGTCGTCCGGTCCATGGGGGCAGAAATACACGCCGGAAAGGCTCGCCCCGGCCTCGGCCAGATGCGCGGCCATGGTTTGGTGAATGGCGTTCAGCCCGGCCCGGTCGAAGTAACCGCGCGCCAGACCGGACTGATTGGTGGCCACCACCACCCGGTAACCGGCGCGGTTGAGACGGGCGATGGCCTCCGCGCTGCCGGGCAGCGGGTGCCATTCCTCGGGGCTTTTGATGTAGGCGTCGGAGTCTTCGTTGATGACCCCGTCGCGGTCGAGAATAACCAGTTTGGATGCGTTCATGGGCGGCAGTATATCAGGCCATCGTATCGACGCCGCCCCGGCGAGCAGCCTTTATTCCTGCAGCAAACCGATGTCGGCCACGTTGAGGAACAGATCGCGCAGGAAGGTGAGCAGCGCCAGGCGGTTGTCGCGCACCGCCGGGTCCTCGGCCATCACCATCACCTGGTCGAAGAAGGCGTCCACCGGCTCGCGCAGCTCGGCGAGCAGTGCCAGCACCGCCTCGTAGTCGCCCTCTTCCAGCAACGGTTCGGAGCGGGCGTAGGCGTCCACCACCATATCGGTGAGAGTCTGTTCCGCTTCTTCCTCAAGCAGGGCGCCGTCGATTTCTTCCGGCGGCGCCTTGTCCAGCTTGGCGAGGATATTGGAGACGCGCTTGTTGGCGGCGGCCAGGGCCTGGGCTTCGTCCCGGTTCTGGAACGCCGCCACCGCCCGCACCCGGCGGTCGAAATCCAGCGGCCGGCGGCAGGCTTCGTCGAGGGCCAGCACCGACAGGATCACCGGGGTCGCGAAGCCCTGCTCCTGGTACATGGCGCGATAGCGGCCTTTGACGAAGTCGAAGGCTTCGTTGACCTGATCGGCGTCGATGCGCTGACCCAGCGCCACCGCCGCCTGGTCGAGCAAGTCGCGCAGGTCCAGCGGCAGTTGG
>DASUNW010000018.1:0-21686 GCA_036276955.1 Alcanivorax sp.
AGTTACAAGCTGCAAGCTGCAAGCTGCAAGCTGCAAGCTGCAAGCTGCAAGCTGCAAGCTGCAAGCTGCAAGCTGCAAGCTGCAAGCTGCAAGCTGCAAGCTGCAAGCTGCAAGCTGCAAGCTGCAAGCTGCAAGCTTGCGATGGTGGCGGGCGGGCCGTGCCTGTCAATAGACAGTTGCAAGTTTCAAGTTGAAAGTTGAAGCGCGGCGAGGGCCTTGCCGGCCGCACGGCCGTGCCCGCGTTTGCAACTTGCAACTTTCAACTTTCTAGCGCCCCACCAGCGGCACGGCCTTTCCTTCAGCACGGCCTGCTTGAAGCTTGCGGCTTGCGGCTTGAAGCTCTTTCCCTAGGCGATCGGCGGTTCGCCGGTGAGACCCGGCCCGCGCTCGATGTCCGAGGTGAACACTTCCAGATTCTGCGCCACTTCGCGCACTTCCTCGAAGCGGGCGATGTGGTACAGGGCTTCGCCCTCGTTGACCAACGGCAGGTTGTTGCGGCCCACCAGGATCCCGGCGCACGGCGATTCGATGGTCACATCCTCGCCGCCGAACGGGCTGGAAATGCGGCCGATCAACTGGCCCTTGCGCAACCAGGCGCCGAGCGCCACCAACGGCAGGAAAACGCCGTCGCGTTCAGCGCGCACCCAGCTCGACGAGCGCGCGATGTGCGGCTCCAGCGGCGCGCGGGTGCGGCGCGGGCCGGTCATGCGCAGGTGGTGCATGACGTTGAGCACCCCTTTGACGCCGGCGCGGATCGAGCTTTCGTCGAAGCGCAACGCTTCCCCGGCTTCGTAGGTGATCACCGGAATGCCCTGGGCTTCGGCCACCTCGCGCAGAGTCCCTTCGCCGAGCACCGAGTTGATCACCACCGGTACACCGAAGGCGGCCGCCATGGCGGCGGTGTCGTCGTTGGAAAGATCGGCGCGGATCTGCGGCAGGTTGGCGCGATGGATGGCGCCGGTGTGCAGATCCACCGCGTGGGTGGCGCGGTCGAGCACCTGGGTCTTGAACTGCCAGGCCATGCGCGCGCCCAGGCTGCCGGTCTCCGAACCGGGGAACGAGCGGTTAAGATCGCGGCGGTCCGGCAGGTAACGGGTTTTATGAATAAAGCCGAACACATTGACCACCGGCACCGCCAGCAGCGTGCCGTTAAGACGGTTGAGCGAGGAATGACGCAGCAGCCGGCGGATGATCTCCACGCCGTTGAGCTCGTCGCCATGGATCGCCGCGCTGACCAGCAACACCGGCCCCGGCCGGCGCCCGTGAATCACATGTATCGGCACGTTCAGCGGCGTCTGCGTGTACAACTGCGCCAGCGGCAACTCCACCTTAACCCGAGTCCCCGGCATAACCCGCGTGCCGTTCAACTCAAACGGCGTCGCCTTCTCTTCCTGTCCACTCTTACCTTTGCGGCTCGTCATCACTCAGCCCTTCGCGCCTTTGGTCTGAGTGCGATGCGGGCGCGCGTTACTCTCAATAAACTTCACCACCATGCCGGCCACATCTTTATTGGTGGCCGTTTCGATGCCTTCCAGACCCGGTGAGGAATTCACTTCCATCACCAGCGCCCCGTGGTGGGAACGCAGAATGTCCACACCGGCCACGTTCAGGCCCATGATGCGCGCGGCGCGTACCGCGGTGGCGCGCTCTTCGGGGGTAATTCGGATCAGGCTGGCGGTGCCGCCACGGTGCAGGTTGGAACGGAACTCGCCGGGCAGCGCCTGGCGTTTCATGGCGGCAATCACCTTGCCGCCCACCACGAAACAGCGGATGTCGGCGCCGCCGGCTTCCTTGATGTATTCCTGCACCATTACCGAGACGTTCAGGCCCATGAAGGCCTCGATCACCGATTCCGCCGCCTTGCGGGTTTCCGCCAGCACCACGCCGATGCCCTGGGTGCCTTCCAGCATTTTGATCACCAGCGGCGCGCCGCCGACCATGTTGATCAAATCGGGGATGTCATCCGGGGAGTGGGCGAAGCCGGTCACCGGCAGCCCCACGCCCTTGCGCGACAGCAACTGCAGAGAGCGCAGCTTGTCCCGGGAGCGGGAAATCGCCACCGATTCGTTGACCGGGAACACGCCCATCATTTCGAACTGGCGCAGCACCGCGGTGCCGTACTGGGTGACGGACGCACCGATTCGCGGGATCACCGCGTCGAACCCTTCCAGCACCTGGCCTTTGAAATGAATCTCCGGCTTATGGGAGACCATGCTCATATAGCAGCGCAGGGTGTCGATCACATGCATCTCGTGACCGGCGTCCTGGCCCGCCTGAACCAGACGGCGAGTGGAGTAAAGGTGCTTGTTCCGGGACAGAATCGCTATTTTCATGGTTGATTCTCGTTGCCACCGAGTAGAAATGAAGCCTGCGGATGCACCACCAACTGATCCATGGCGGTGCGCCCAAGCAACATGCGAAATTTCATGGTGTCACGGTCGGTAAGAGTCATCTCCACCGGCCAGCGGCGCCCGCCCAGAGCGAGCAGGGTTTTGATCACCGGGCGTTCTTCCCGATGACCGCCGGAATCCGTCACCACACGACGGTCCAACAGGGGCGCTTCGCATTCGCGCGACTGGTCGGAGTCCTGGAACGGGTGGATGCTGAAGCGGATCCACTCACGCCCGTCACGCTGGAAACTTTTCACTTCGAAGGCGTGCAGCGCCGAGGTCCGCGCTCCGGTATCCACCTTCATCTTGATCGCTTTGATCCCCAGATCGGGCAGGCTGGCCCATTCGCGCCAGCCCACGGTGGTTTTATTCATGCTTGCCCCTAATAAAAACCCCGCCGCGCGCCCGAGCACGCCGACTTTTCGGCAGAGTACACAGGGACGCCCGGCGGGGCCAGACAATAGCGCAAATTTTACCGGCGGGCCGCGCCCGCCGGGCGGTTCAGGGCGTCAGCCAGTTCTCAAGAATGCGCCCTTCACGGACTCGTTGCGGGTGATCACCCACATCCACGCGCGCCACTTCCTGGCCGCTGTCGTAGGAGAACACGGACATCTGATCGGTACCGCTCCAGGAAATATAGCAGTGCTCACCGTCCTCGCTGGTGGTCACCCAATAGGGCTTCTCGCCGATGCCGGTGAAGATGGTGTATTCGAAGGTTTCCCGGGACACGATCGCCACATAGTCGCTCATGGTGCCGGCCACGCACAGCGTGCTCTGGTCGCCGCTCATCGCGATGCCATGGTGGGCGGAATCATTCACATACTTCTCGCGCGGCAGATTGGGCACCAGGTTCGGCAAATGCGCCAGACGGGTGATGCGGTCCTCCTCCATGTCGTACTCCAGGAAGCCGTGGAAAAACGATACCTGGAAGTAGAAATAGCGCTCATCGTCGGTGTGGGCCATGGGACGGATCGCCGGGCTCAGGTGGGTATAGCCCGCTTGGTCCAGCTTTTCACGCAGGTCGAAGCGCTTGATGATCTCGAACGTCTCCGCGTCGACGATCTGGAACAGGCGCTCGCCCTTGGTCAGGTGCTTGACCGTCCGGCCGCGGTCCAGCGGCGTGAACACCTGGCCGATGGCGGCGTGGAAGATGCGCTCGCCGTCCTCCGAATAGATGTTCTCGTGGGGCGAATCCCCGGAGGGGAAATTGCCCACTTCTTCACCGGTGGCCACGTCCAGCACATGCACCACGCCCCCGGTGGACGCGGATACCGCCACATGCTGGCCGTCCGGCGAGATCGCCATATGGTCGGACCGGTAACCGTCCACCTGAAAACGCCACACCACTTCGCCGGTGATCACATCCAGCGCCACCACATCGGCGAAGCTAGGGCGCGACACCACCAGCAGGCGGCCGTCGTTGGAGCTGTACATGTCGTCCACGTACTGATGGTTGCCCTCGCCGATCAGCAGGCGCACGCCCTGGAAGAACAGCAGGCGCACCGGGTTCAGATAGATCTCGGTGATGCGCTCGCTTTTATCGGGGATCGCATTAATGGTGCCGAGCGGCTCATAGGTCTCGGCGTCGATCACATTGACCGTGCCTTCCCAGTTATTGCCGACGAAGATCACGTCGCGGGTCCGGTCGGAGAACTCCGGCGGAGAGAACAGGCCGAACGGCCAGCCGGCCGCCACGGGCGCGGCCACCAGCGTCAAAGCCAGGCAAAGCCCGGCCCGTGCCGCTGAAAACGAAGGAACAGGGAACATCGCCATGGTCCACCTTTGTGTTGTTGTGATTCGAAGGAATGCCTGAATCGGTACCTTCGTACAAGAACGGAAAGGTTTCCATTGACGATATGTAACTGCGGGCCCCGGCCGGGGCCCGCTACTCAGGGGCGATCAGAACAGTTTGCGGCCGTTCTTGGCGGCGATGCGCAGGCGCAGGGCGTTGAGCTTGATAAAGCCCTCCGCGTCTTTCTGATCGTAGGCGCCGGCGTCGTCCTCGAAGGTGGCGATGGACGCGTCGAACAGGCTGTCGTTTTCGGACCGGCGGCCGACCACGGTGGCGGCGCCTTTATACAACTTCATGCGCACCTCGCCGTTAACGTTTTCCTGGGTCGCGTCGATCAGCTTCTGCAGCGCCAGACGCTCCGGGGACCACCAGTAGCCGTTATAGAGCAGCTCGGCGTACTTGGGCATCACCGAATCCTTCAGGTGGGCGGACTCGCGATCCAGGGTCAGCGACTCAATGGCGCGGTGGGCGGGCAGCATGATGGTGCCGCCGGGGGTTTCGTAGCAGCCCCGCGACTTCATGCCCACGTAACGGTTCTCAACGATATCGAGACGGCCGATGCCGTTGTCGCCCCCCAGCTTGTTGAGCTTGCTGAGAATATCCGCCGCGCTCAGGCGCTCGCCGTCGATGGCGACGATATCGCCCTTCTCGTAGGTGAGAGTCACGTAAGTGGGCTTGTCCGGCGCCGCTTCCGGGCTCACGCTCCAGCGCCACATGTCTTCTTCCGCTTCCCACCAGGGATCTTCCAGATTGCCGCCCTCGTAGGAGATGTGCAGCAGGTTGGCGTCCATGGAGTACGGCGATTTCTTCTTCTTGTTGGTGAAATCCACCGGAATCTCGTGGTCCTCGCAGAACCGCATCAGCTTCTCACGGGAGTTCAAATCCCATTCGCGCCACGGCGCGATCACCTGGATGCCCGGCGCCAGAGCGTAGGCGCCCAGCTCGAAGCGCACCTGGTCGTTGCCCTTACCGGTGGCGCCGTGGGAAATGGCGTCGGCACCGGTCTCGGCGGCGATCTCCACCAGACGTTTGGCGATCAGCGGCCGGGCGATGGAGGTGCCCAGCAGGTACTCGCCCTCGTAAATGGCGTTGGCGCGGAACATCGGGAACACATAGTCGCGCACGAACTCCTCGCGCAGGTCCTCGATGTAGATTTCCTTGACGCCCATCGCCTTGGCCTTGGCGCGGGCCGGTTCCACTTCCTCGCCCTGACCGATATCAGCGGTGAAGGTGACCACTTCGCAGTTGTAGGTTTCCTGCAACCACTTGACGATCACGGAGGTGTCCAGGCCACCGGAATAGGCCAGGACCACCTTGTTGATATCAGACATGCGTCACTCCAAGAACTCGCGATTAGAAAGGCGCGTATTGTACCCGCGCCCGTCCGCCGCCGTCACCTGTCCCGAGGTGCGCTAATCGGGTAGCATGTCGACCGCTGACTGGAGAGAGCATGACTAATCAACACCCGTCCCTGGCCCTGCGCTTCCGCGGCTTCATGCCGGTGGTGGTGGACGTTGAAACCGGGGGCTTCGATGCCCGCAACGACGCCCTGCTGGAAATCGCCGCGGTAATGCTGGACATGGACGCCCGGGGCCACCTGCGGCCGTCCACCCGCGTGCATTTCCACGTCGACCCCTTCCCCGGCGCCAATATCGAGCAGGCGGCGCTCGACTTCACCGGCATCGACCCCAACAACCCGCTGCGCGGCGCGGTGGGCGAGCTGACCGCCCTCAAGGGCGTGTTCGAGCCGGTGCGCAAGGCGGTCAAGGCGCACGGCTGCAACCGGGCGGTGCTGGTGGGGCACAACAGTTTCTTCGACCAGGGCTTTCTCAACGCCGCCGCCGAGCGCGCCGACATCAAGCGCAACCCCTTTCACCCGTTTTCCAGCTTCGATACCGCCACCCTGGCCGGGCTGGTGTACGGGCAGACGGTGCTGGCCAAGGCCTGCGAAGCGGCGGGCATCCCCTTCAATCAGCGTGACGCCCACTCCGCCTTGTACGACGCCACCCGTACCGCCGAGCTGTTCTGTTCCATGGTCAACCGCTTCCGCGACCTGGGCGGCTGGCCGCCGCCGCCGGCCGGCGAGATGCCGCCCACCCTGGCCCGCGCGCTGGACTGACGGTGTCGTACTTGTCGGATTACGGCCTTCGGCCTAATCCGACCTACGTTGGTATGTAGGTCGGATTAGCGCAGCGTAATCCGACAACCGGGCACCCAGCCCGCACATCGGCAACAAAAAAAGGGCGCCGTGAAGGCGCCCTTTCTTGTGCCGCTGAGAGCTGAGAGTTACAGCTTCTCGGCGTTCTCGGACAGGTAGGAAGCAACCCCGGCCGGGTTGTCCTGCATGCCCTGGTCGCCTTTCTGCCAGCCCGCGGGGCACACTTCACCGTGCTCCTCGTGGAACTGCAGGGCGTCGACCAGACGTACCAGCTCGTCGATGTTACGACCCAGGGGCAGGTCGTTGACCAACTGGCTGCGCACCACGCCGTGGTTGTCGATCAGGAAGGCACCGCGGAACGCCATGCCGCCTTCGGATTCGACATCATAGGCCTGGGAAATCTGGTGGTTCATGTCGGCGGCCATGGTGTATTTGACCGGACCGATACCGCCGTCGTTGATGGCGGTGTTGCGCCAGGCGTTATGGGTGAAGTGGCTGTCGATGGACACGCTGATCACTTCCACGCCGCGCTCTTTGAAGGCGTCCATGCGGTGATCAAGGGCGATCAGTTCGGACGGGCACACAAAGGTGAAGTCCAGCGGATAGAAGAACACCAGGCCGTATTTGCCCTTGATGGCCTCGGAAAGGGTGAATTCATCCACAATGCTGCCGTCACCCAGGACGGCGGGAACCGTAAAATCAGGTGCGGGTTTACCTACCAGTACGCCCATGTCTTTCCTCTCTGCGTTGAATCAATGTTTAAAGACGTCTTCGCACATCCGGCGGCGGCGCTTTGACGCCACCTTCGCACGCCTATCATGGGAATCCCGTGCCAGGATTCAACAGGCCGGCCCATTGGCCTTGATTGACAAAACCAATGGGCGCCACGGCCGGTTCAGGCGTCGCCTTCCACGGCGGCGGTCTCGACCAGCTCCTTGAGCTGACCGGAACGGTACATTTCCATGATGATGTCACAGCCGCCGACCAGCTCGCCGTTCACCCACAGTTGTGGGTAAGTGGGCCAGTTGGCGTATTCCTTCAGGGTTTGCCGGATTTCCGGCGCTTCCAGAATGTTCACGTAGGCAAAGGGTTTGCCGACGCTGGTCATGGCTTCCACCACCTGGGCGGAGAAACCACACTGGGGAAACTGGGGTGTGCCCTTGATGTAAACGAGCACCGGATTTTTCGCGATCTGGTCCTTGATGACCTGAATCACATCATCCATAGAAACCACCTGCCTGCTGATAGTGAAAGACGCCAGTATAACACCAGCGCCCGGTTTTCTGCTGTATCCGCAGACAGTGGGGGCAACGCCCGGCAGTTTCAACCGGCAGCCGCCCGCCCTTCTCGTCACGGATACCCGCCAGGCGGTTGGCAAGATACTCAGTTGGACTGGATCCATGAGTCTCTCTAAAACACGATTCAGGATTCGGGATGCATCGATTGCGTCGCATGGCGCGCGCCAGTATTATTGAGGGTTCACGCGGCAGCCTCGGCTGCCGTTTTTCGTTTGTATGCGTTTTCCATCGACCTACAGCGCCAAAGACCATGAGCGAGCAGTTTCTGATCCCCACCTACGCCCGTCAGCCGGTGAGCTTCGAACGCGGCGAAGGCGTCTGGCTATACGACGCGGACGGCAACCGGTATATGGATGCCGTTTCCGGCGTCGCCGTGTGCAATCTCGGCCATGCCCATCCGGCGGTGACCCGCACCCTGGCGGATCAGGCCGCGCGCCTGGTGCACACCTCCAACCTGTACCGGGTGCCGGCTCAGGAAAAACTGGCGGCGCGCCTGTGCGAGGTGAGCGGCCAGGAGAAGGTGTTCTTCTCCAATTCCGGCGCCGAGGCCAACGAAGCGGCGATCAAACTGGCGCGCCTGCACGGCCACAACCGGGGCATCGAGGCGCCGCGCATTCTGGTCATGGAGAACAGCTTCCACGGTCGTACCCTGGCGACCCTGTCCGCCACCGGTAACCGTAAGGTCCAGAACGGCTTCGCGCCGCTGGTGGAAGGGTTCCAGCACCTGCCCTACAACGACCTGGCGGCGGTGCAAGCCGCCGCCGACCAGGATGCGGCGGGACATATCGTGGCGGTGCTGGTGGAGCCGGTGCAGGGCGAAGGCGGGGTCAACGTGCCCGACGCCGGCTACCTGCAAGGCCTGCGCGAGTTGTGCGACCAGCACGGCTGGCTGCTGATGCTGGATGAGATCCAGACCGGCAACGGCCGCACCGGCACCTATTTCGCCTGCCAGGCCGAAGGGGTGCGGCCCGACGTGCTGACCACCGCCAAGGGCCTGGGCAACGGTTTCCCGATCGGCGCTTGTCTGGTCAGCGGCGCCGCGTCGACGCTGTTCGGGCCGGGCAGCCACGGCAGCACCTTCGGCGGCAACCCGCTGGGCTGCGCCACCGCGCTGACGGTGGTGGAAACGCTCAGCGACAAGGTGATCCCGAACGTGAGCGCCAAGGGCGAGGCGCTGCGCGCGGCGCTGCGCGAGCGCCTGGCCGACCAGCCCCTGGTCACCGGGGTGCGCGGCCGCGGGCTGATGATCGGCGTGCAACTCGACCGCGACTGCGGCGAACTGGTGGGTCGGGCCCGCGAAGCCGGCCTGCTGATCAACGTCACCGCCGGGTCGGTGGTGCGGCTGCTGCCGCCCTTGGTGATCAACGACGATGAAATCCGTTTCTTGGTGGACACCCTGGCCCAGGTGATCCGCGACTTTGCCCGTGATCAGGAGAACCCATGAGCAGCCCCCGTCACTTTCTCACTCTGATGGACCTTACGCCCAAGGAGCTGGGGTATCTGATTCAGCGCGCCGTGGAATTGAAAACCATGCTGCACACCGGCCAGTTCCATGAACCGCTGCGCGGCAAGACCCTGGGCATGATTTTCGAGAAGTCCTCCACCCGCACCCGGGTGTCGTTCGAAGTGGCGATGACCCAGTTCGGCGGCGCCAGCGTGTTCCTGTCGCCGCGCGATACCCAGCTGGGGCGCGGTGAACCGGTGGAGGATTCCGCCCGGGTGCTGTCGCGGATGGTCGACGCGGTGATGATCCGCACCTTCGACCACGACACCGTGGAAGCCTTCGCCGCCCACTCCCGGGTGCCGGTGATCAACGCCCTCACCGACCAGTTCCACCCCTGCCAGTTGCTCGCCGACATGCAGACCTTCGTTGAGCACCGGGGCAGCATCGCCGGCAAGACCGTGGCCTGGGTGGGCGACGGCAACAATATGTGCGCCAGCTACATCAACGCCGCCGAACAGTTCGATTTTCAGCTGGTGGTGTGTTGTCCCGAGGGTTTCGAGCCGCCGGCGGCGCTGATGGAAGCGTTCGCGCACCGGGTCACCGTGCAGCGCAGCCCCGCCGACGCGGTGCAAGGCGCCCATTTGGTGGTCACCGATGTGTGGGCGTCGATGGGTCAGGAAGACGAACAGGCCGACCGCATTAAGCGGTTCTCCGAGTACCAGGTGAACCCCACCCTGATGGACCGGGCCGACCCGGAAGCGCTGTTCATGCATTGCCTGCCCGCCCATCGGGGCGAGGAAGTCAGCCACGACATGCTCGACGACCCGCGCGCGGTGGTTTGGGACGAGGCGGAGAACCGGTTGCACGCGCAGAAAGCCTTGCTGGAATTCTTGCTCACCGGGACGCATTGATGAGCCCATTGTCGGGTTACGCTTTGCTAACCCGACCTACAAAGCCGCGTAGGTCGGGTTAGGCCGAAGGCCGTAACCCGACACCAGCCCAACGTCAAAAGTCGTCCTCGCGGTAGACGCGGTTGCGGCCGCCGGTCTTGGCGCGGTACAGGGCCCGGTCGGCGCGGGCCAGCAGTTGGTCCACGGTTTCCTTGCCCCGGTAGCTGGCGACCCCCGCTGACAGGCTCACATTGGGCGGGCCATGACAAGCCCGGAAGCTCCACGATGCCCAGCTTTCGCGCAGCCGCTGGGCCACCAGTTCGGCGCCGTCCAGATCGCTCTGCGGCAGCACCAGAATGAATTCCTCACCGCCCAGGCGGGCCAGATAATCCCCCTCACGAAGATTCTCCAAGGTCTGTTCGGCGAACTGGCACAGCACCCGGTCGCCCATATCGTGGCCGTATTCGTCGTTAATCCGCTTGAAATAGTCCAAATCCACATAGCACACCGAGAACGGATAAATCTGGTTGTCCGCCAATGCCTTCTGGTGTTCCAGAACTTCCAGAATATGGCGGCGATTGAACAGGCCGGTGAGGTCGTCGCGAATCGCCAGATCGCGGACCTGATCCAGGGCATCCGCCAGCGCCTGATTCTTTACCGCCAGGCTGCGCCGCAAACCGTTGACGCCGCTGCCGGTCACCGCGAAGCTCAGCGCCACCAGCGTAAAGACCAGCCATTGCAGCAACTCCAGGCTAAGGCTTAAGCGCAGGCCGCGCGTCGCCAGCGCCGCCGCCAGCATCAACGCGTAACCGAGGCTGGCCAGCAGGGCCAGCGACAGCAGCGCCTGCGCGCCGAGCCGGAACGACACCAACAGCAACAAAGGAAAGCACAGAATCATGGCGCTGATACGCGCCTCGTTCATGGGGAAGGCGGCAATCAGAAAGGCCACTACCAGCACCAGCGCCATGGGCACCGACACACTCGGCTCCCGCCAGCCGCGCGTGGCGCCGGTTTCGATCAACAGCAGATAAAGCACCGTAATCAGCGCCAGGGCGCCGAGCAGCAGGCTCACATACAGCCCGCCGGCGTCCAGCGCCCCCCACAGCCAAAGGGCCACCACCAGCAGGGTGTGAAACAGTGCCACCGCCGCCAGGGACCGGCCATGGCGGAGCAGCAGGCGCTGTTCACTGATCGTCAGCCGACCGGCCCGGCGCCAATCCTCGCCGCTCACGGCGGACCCGCCGTGATAATCCGGTCCCGGCCGGCGGCCTTGGCCTGGTAAAGCAGACGGTCCGCGCGCGCCAGCACCTCGTCCGGGCTTTCGCCGTGGCCGACCACGGTGAGCCCCACCGAGGCGGTCACTTCCAGGGCCGGCGCGGCCATGAAGCGCTGCGCCCGCAGGGCGCTCATCAGACGTTCCACGCCGGTGAGGGCCTGCTCCATATCCATTACCGGCAGCATTACCAGGAATTCCTCGCCGCCCAGCCGCGCGGCCATGTCCTTGTCGCCCAGATAGCGGCGCGTCAGTTCGGCGAAACGTACCAGCACCTGGTCGCCGAACAGATGCCCGTGACGATCATTGATGCGCTTGAAGTGGTCCAGGTCGACGAAACCCACCGCCAGCAGAAACGCGCCACGGCGCGCCTGGCCGCAGGCCTTGGCGAGCAGCTCCATGGCGTGACGGCGGCTGTATAAGCCGGTGAGTTCGTCCTTGACCGCCAGATCCTGGATCCGTTCGAGCAACTCGGCGAGCTGGCCGTTACGCTCACGCAGCCGTAAACGAATGGTGGTGATCTCGCTGGCCAGCAGCACCATGGCCAGGGTGACCAGGGAAAAAAGCAGCCACTGACCCGCTTCCAGTAACGGCTGCGCCAGGCCGCCACGAGCGTTCAGATAGAGCAGAACCAGGCCGTAACCGGCCACCGCCAAGGCGGCGGCCCGCGCCACCTGCCGGCGGCGCACGCGGAACACCCCCTGATGCAGGATCGCGAAAAAGAACGCCATCACCGCCAGGCGGCCCTGATCCAGATAGAGCGCGGACGCCAGCAGCGTGACAATGCACCAGATCATCACCGGCTCGGTCATCGCCGGGTTCTTAAGCCGCCGGTTGAGACCCGAGCGGGCAAAGATCAACAAACCCAGGTGGCCGGCCCAGATCACCGCGAACAGGCCGTAAAACGCCGCCTCGCCGCCACGGAAGAACCCCCATTGCAGGATCAGCCAGCACACCAGCGTGTGCGCGGCGCCGCCCATCAGCAACGAAAACGCCAAGCGGTGCAAACGCAGCGCCTGGCGTCGATCCGTTGCTATGGCAAGCCGTCCGTGCAAGCGATCCTTCCCCAAGGTCGTCTTCTTATGGCATGGGGATGATAATCAAAACTGTGCACTGAATCACACTTTTGGTCGGGCTTTCACTGCCGGTTGTCCGAACACACCCGCTGCACGGCTTCACGCCAGCCCCGATAACGGCGCTCGCGCTCGCCCTCTTCCAGGGTCGGTTCGAAGGCGCGGTCCGCTTGCCAGTGCTCGGCGATTTCATCGAGATCGCGAAACAGGCCGCAGCCCAAACCCGCCAGATAGGCGGCGCCCAGGGCGGTGGTCTCGGTGACCCGGGGCCGGTCCACCCGCACCCCCAACACGTCGGCGAGGGTCTGGCCCAGCCAGTTGTTGACCACCATACCGCCGTCCACGCGCAGCGTGGTGGGCCGCTGGGCGCAGTCGGCGGCCATCGCTTCGAGCAAATCGCGGGACTGATAACAGACCGCCTCAAGACCGGCGGTGACCACCTCGGCGATGCCGGTGTCGCGGGTCAGCCCGAGCAGTGCGCCGCGCGCGTGCGGGTCCCACCAGGGCGCGCCCAGGCCGGTGAAGGCCGGCACCAGATAGACCCCGCCGGCGGAGCCGACCCGGCGGGCCAGGGCCTCGGTTTCGCTGGCGTGGGAAATCAGGTTAAGGCCGTCGCGCAGCCACTGGATTGCCGCGCCGGCGACGAAAATCGAGCCTTCCAGCGCGTAGCGGGTTTCGCCGTTCAACCGGTAGGCCACGGTGGTCAGTAGGCGATTCTCGGAGTGCACCGCCGTGCCGGTGTTCATCACCATGAAACAGCCGGTGCCGTAGGTGCTTTTTACCATGCCCGGCTGAAAACAGGCCTGGCCCACCAGGGCCGCCTGCTGATCGCCGGCGATACCGGTCACCGGTACGGCGGCGCCCAGCACCCGCGGCGCGGTTTGGCCGAACTCGCCGGCGCTATCACGGACCTCGGGGAGCAAGGCAGCGGGAATATCGAACAGCCGCAGCAGATCGTCGTCCCAGCACTGGCTGTGGATATTGAACAGCATGGTGCGCGACGCGTTGGTGGCGTCGGTGGCGTGCACCCGCCCGTCGGTGAGCTTCCACAGCAACCAGCAATCGATGGTGCCGAACGCCAGATCCCCGGCCTCGGCGCGGCGCCGGGCGCCTTCCACGTTGTCCAGCAGCCAGGCCAGCTTGGTGGCGGAGAAGTACGGGTCCAACAGCAAACCGCTGCGCTCGCGCACCAGCTCTTCGTGGCCCGCCTGCTTGAGCCGCTGGCAATGATCGGCGGTGCGCCGGTCCTGCCAGACGATCGCCCGCGCCACCGGTTCGCCGGTGGCGCGGTCCCACAGCACGGTGGTTTCCCGCTGGTTGGTAATACCGATGGCGGCCAGCTGGTCCGCCTCCACGTGGGCATTGCGCAGCGCCTGGTGGCACAGCGCCAGGGTGTCGTTCCATATCTCCAGCGCGTCGTGCTCCACCCAACCGTCCTGGGGGAAATGCTGGCGGAATTCCTTCTGCGCCTGACCGACCGCGGCCCCGTCCCGGTCGAACACAATGGCGCGGGAACTGGTGGTGCCCTGGTCGATAGCAAGAATGAAAGACGACATGGCGCCCCCTAGACGAGTTGAAAGTTGAAAAGGCGGCATGAGCCGTGCCGCCCTTTCAACTTGCAACTTTTTTTCTGTGGCCGAGAACGTGTTGTTGTCGCTGGTGACGGGGCAGGATAACGCGGAAACGGGCGCCGCCCCACTCGCTCTCCGCCACCATCACGTCGCCGCCGTGCCAGTCGACGATACGTTTGACGATGGACAGCCCCAGGCCGTAGCCGCCGCTGGCCCGGTGACGGCTCTTGTCGAGCCGGGCGAACGGCTTGAAGACGCGTTCGCGCTGGTGCTCGGCGATACCGGCGCCGTCGTCGTCCACGTCCAGAATCAGGTTGTCGTCCTGTTCGGTCACCGTCATACGCACCCGGGCTTTGGCGTAGCGCAGGGCGTTGGTGACCAGATTCTGCAAAATCCGGTGCAGGTAGCGCGGGTCCCCTTCCACGGTCAGGTCCCGGGAGCCGCGCGCGTCGATCAGGATATCCCCGCGGATGTCCTCCAGTTCACCGATCAGTTGGTCGCACACTTCCAGCAGGAACACCGGCTGGAACTCGATATTGGGGGTGCCCTCCTCCAGCCTCGCATAGGTGAGAATCTCGTCGATCAATTCGTCCAGTTGCTCGATGTCCCGGTCCAGGGCGTTGAGCTTTTCGCGGCGCTCATCGGCGGATTCGCAATCAGCCAGCATTTCCAGCCCGAAGCGCAGCCGGGCCACCGGCGTGCGCAACTCATGGGACACCGCCCGGGTCATTTCCCGTTGTGACTCGATCAGACGACGGATATGCGCGGTCATGCCGTTGAAAGTGGCCGCCACCTGGCCGATCGGATCGTTACCGGGAATATCCGCGTAGGCGCCCAGATCACCGCTGCCCAGGCGTTTCACCGCCCGGTCCAGGCGCCGTAGCCGGGTCTGCAGGGGGCGCACCTGGAGGTAGGTGGACAGCGCCACCAGCAGCAACGCCACCACACCGGCGATCACCAACAACTCCCAGGGGAACTGATCGAACAGATGCAGCGGCCCCATCACCAGAATGCGGTCGCCCCCCGGCACCGGCACCAACACCCGCACCCCGGCGTCACGCCGGGTGCTGTCGGTGAGCGTGAACACCACCTCCTGGCGCTCCAAACGCCGCTGCTGCTCCACGTCCAGTGCCAGCTCCGTTTGCCGTACCAGCTTCAGGGGGTAGCCGAAGTGCCGGTTCAGTTCGGCCAGGGCGCGGTCCTGCTGGTTGCTCGGCCGGGCGCGCAGATAGTCGAGCACCAGCATGGCGGTGGCGCGGGCCTGCTGTTCGGAGAGGCGCGTCATGACGGCGCGTATATAGAGGGGTTCACCGGGTACGGCGAACAGCACTTCCACCCGCTCGCTGTCCGGACGCAACACCACCCGGCCTTCCTGCAGGTGCAGCCGGTCACGGTAGGACAACCCCAGCTCGCCGGCGTGGTGCAGCGTCACCGGGCCGCCGAACATACGGCTCAGCGAGCGCGACCAGGCTTGACGTTCCTGGTCGCCGGAACGCTCCCGGTAGCCTTGCGCCATTAAATAGAAGGTGCCGCGGGCCATGCCCTCGCGGTAAAGCTGGGAGCGGTAGTCGTTGACCAGCTCCACGCCGGCATAGGTCAGCGCACCGATGATCAGCAACGCCACCAGGATACCGCCGTAGATTCGGACGAAGATACTGTTCAATTGACACCTGCTGGCGTGGGCGGGCCCCGGGCGGGGCCGCCCGCGTCATCCGCTGCTCATTTCCTTGACGAACAGATAGCCCTTGGAGCGTACCGTCTTGATTCGCTTGGGGTTTTCCGGGTCGTCGCCGACCTTGGGGCGAATGCGGGAAATACGCACATCAATGGAGCGGTCCTGGCCGTCGTACTGAATGCCGCGCAGCTTCTCGAAGATGGTCTCGCGGGACAGCACCGTGCCGGCGTTGGAGGCGAGCAACCAGAGCAGGTCGTATTCGGCGCTGGTCAGATCCACCGACTTGCCGCGCAGGCTCACTTCCCGGGCGGAGTTGTCGATCACCAGGGCACCGAATTCCAGGCGCGACGGCGAGCTGTCACGCTCGCTGTCGGTCTCCACCCGCCGCAGCAGGGCACGGATGCGGGCCAGCAGCACGCGCGGCTTGACCGGCTTGGCCACATAGTCGTCGGCGCCCATTTCCAGCCCCAGCACCTGATCCATATCGTCCGTGCGTGCGGTCAACATGAGGATCGGGTTCTTGAAGGTGGCGCGCACTTCCCGGCACACGGTCAGGCCGTCGGCGCCGGGGAGCATCAGGTCGAGCACCACCAGATCCGGTTGCTCGGAGCGGATACGGCGAATGGCTTCTTCGCCGTCGCTCACCACGCTGACGTCGAGGCCGTTGGATTGAAGGTATTCACAAGTGAGATCGGCGAGACGCTCATCGTCTTCCACGATCATGATGGTCGGCGGGTTGTCCTGCACGCTTGTCATTCCCGTCGTTATCCTTATCGATTCATTGTTGTAGGGGGCTTTTCAGAGGCTTCTTGGGCGCAGTCGCCAACTCTTTTATACGCATACCGGTGCGCTTGAGCAACAGGAATGACCGCGCCGGGGCGCCACAATATATAGTGGTGCTCCCGGGGTAGCCGGCCGCCCCCGACCGTGCCCGTTTTTCACCCACACTGCTGCACAGCCCACGCACAGTTTATCCACAGGATTTCCCCAGCCGTAATGCTTGCAAAAGCGGGAACCCATCTATAACTTGTACTGTTATCGGTCACCGACCCCAACATATTGGGTTTTGTAAAAGTTTTCCGGTTTAGCAGGCCTACGTCTTTCCGCCCCCCGGAAAATGCCGCCGGATCAGCCGCTTACGAGTTCCGGCCCGAATTATGCAGTCCTGAAATCGCCGACAGCCCGGTCGCCGGCCCGAGCCGCGAACACAACATATGGTGTTTTCGACCCGCAAGCCCACCATCGGCGCCGGACAGGCGGTTTCCTGCCAACGGTCACCAACGGTTTCGACAATCAGAATAGCCAGTACAGAGACAACGGAGAGGGCATCATGCACACGGATATGAATCGCGATCAGTCCCACGCGGGCGCGCACGGCGGCGAAGTCAGCGCCGAACAGGACGTCACCGCCACCGCCCCCGGCCAGCTGCGCGTCATCAAGCGCAACGGCAAGGTGGTTTCCTACGATGACGACAAGATCACCGTGGCCATCACCAAGGCGTTCCTGGCCGTGGAAGGCGGCACCGCGGCGGCCAGTTCGCGCATCCACGACACCGTGGATCGCCTCACCGAGCAGGTCAGCGCCACCTTCAAGCGCCGTATGCCCTCCGGCGGCACCATCCATATCGAGGAAATCCAGGACCAGGTTGAGCTGGCCCTGATGCGTAACGGCGAGCACAAAGTGGCCCGCGACTACGTGCTCTACCGCGACCAGCAGGCCCGCAAGCGCGCCGAACGTGCCCGTGACCTGCCCGAGCCCAAGCACAAAGTGGACATGAACGTGACCATGGAAGACGGCAGCCGCGCGCCGCTCGACATGGCTCGTCTGGAATACCTGATCCACGAGGCCTGCAGCGGCCTCGAAGAGGTCTACCCGGACAAGATCATCGCGGAAACCGTCAAGAACCTGTACGACGGCGTGTCCATCAAGGACGTCAACACCTCCATGGTAATGACCGCGCGCACCATGATCGAGATGGAGCCCAACTACTCCCAGGTCACCGCCCGGCTGCTGATGGACAAAATCCGCGCCGAGGCCCTGCAGTATCTGGGCGTCGGCGAGCGCGCCAGCCAGCAGGAAATGGAAGACCTCTACGCCAAGGCCCTCGCCGCCTACATCGAGAAAGGCATCGAGTACGAACTGCTCAGCCCGCAACTGGCCGAGTTCGACCTCAACAAACTGGGCGCGGCGATCGACGGCAAGCGCGACCTGCAGTTCTCCTACCTGGGCCTGCAGACGCTTTACGACCGCTACTTCATTCACCACAACGACACCCGCATCGAGCTGCCGCAGTGTTTCTTCATGCGCGTGGCGATGGGTCTGGCGGTGCGCGAAGACAACCGCGAAGAACGCGCCATCGAGTTCTACAACCTGCTCTCCAGCTTCGATTACATGAGCTCCACGCCGACCCTGTTCAACGCCGGCACCCTGCGTCCGCAGCTTTCCAGTTGCTACCTGACCACGGTGCCCGATGACCTGTCCGGCATTTACAGCGCCATCCACGACAACGCCATGCTGAGCAAATTCGCCGGCGGCCTGGGCAACGACTGGACCCCGGTGCGCGCGCTGGGCGCCTACATCAAGGGCACCAACGGCCGCTCACAGGGCGTGGTGCCGTTTTTGAAAGTGGTCAACGACACCGCCGTGGCGGTCAACCAGGGCGGCAAGCGCAAGGGCGCGGTCTGTGCCTATCTGGAAACCTGGCACATGGACATCGAAGAGTTCATCGAGCTGCGCAAGAACACCGGTGACGACCGCCGCCGCACCCATGACATGAACTCCGCCAACTGGATCCCCGACCTGTTCATGAAGCGGGTGATCAACGAGCAGGACTGGACCCTGTTCAGCCCCAACGACGTGCCGGACCTGCACGACCTGTACGGCGAAGCCTTCGAGAAGCGCTACGAAGAATACGAAGCGATGACCCGCGACGGCCGCATGAAGCTCTACAAGCGCCTGCCGGCCATCAACCTGTGGCGCAAGATGCTCTCCATGCTGTTCGAAACAGGCCACCCCTGGTTCACCTTCAAGGATCCGTGCAACCTGCGCAGCCCGCAGCAGCACGTGGGCGTGGTGCACTCGTCCAACCTGTGCACCGAGATCACCCTCAACACCAACAAGGAAGAGATCGCGGTGTGCAACCTGGGTTCGGTGAACCTGGCCCAGCACGTCGGCGACAACGGCCTGGATCGCGACAAACTGGCGAGCACCGTGAAAACCGCCGTGCGCATGCTGGATAACGTGATCGACATCAACTACTACAGCGTGCCCCAGGCGGAGCGTTCCAACATGAAGCACCGCCCGGTGGGTCTGGGCATCATGGGCTTCCAGGACGCCCTCTATAAGCAGGGCTTCAGCTACGCCTCCAACGACGCGGTGGCGTTCGCCGACCAATCCATGGAAGCGGTCAGCTACTACGCCATCGAAGCCTCCGCGCAACTGGCCGAGGAACGCGGCGCCTACCAGAGCTTCGACGGTTCCCTGTGGAGCCAGGGCGTGCTGCCGATCGATTCCATCGACATCCTGGTCAAGCAGCGTGGCGAGGAGTACTGCAAAGTGGACCGCAGCCAGACCCTGGACTGGGATCGGGTGCGCGACAAGGCCCGCAAGGGCATGCGCAACTCCAACGTGATGGCGATCGCCCCCACCGCCACCATCGCCAACATCACCGGCGTGTCGCAGTCGATCGAGCCGACCTATCAGAACCTGTACGTGAAATCGAACCTGTCCGGCGAGTTCACCGTGGTCAACCCGTTCCTGGTCAACGCGCTCAAGCAGCGCGGCCTGTGGGACAACGTGATGGTCAACGACCTCAAGTACTACGACGGCTCCGTGCTGCCCATCGAGCGGGTGCCGGACGACCTCAAGGAAGAGTTCCGCACCGCCTTCGAGATCGAGCCGCGCTGGCTGGTGGAAGCGGCCAGCCGCCGCCAGAAGTGGATCGACCAGGCCCAGTCCCTGAACCTCTACATCGCCGAGGCCAACGGCAAGAAGCTGGACGTGACCTACAAGATGGCATGGCTGCTGGGTCTCAAGACCACCTATTACCTGCGCGCCATCGGCGCCACCCAGACCGAGAAATCCACGGTCAACGACAACAAGCTCAACCGGGTCTCTTCCGGTGGCGGTGACGCGGCACCCGCTTCCGCCGCCGGCCCGTCCGAGGCCGACTTCAGCCAGCCCGCGGACGTCCCGCAGGCCTGCTCCCTGGACGACCCGGATTGCGAGGCGTGCCAGTAACACGCCGGACGGAATGCACCATCGGTGGCGCCGAGGCGCCACCCCGACAGAATTGGAGAAAGAACCATGCTCAGCTGGGACGAATTTCATGCGCCAGAAACGCCCAACCACAAGCCGGCCGGCGGGCGCCCAACGCCGCCGCAATCTCAACCGGTATCTGAGGAAGCGGCACCTGCACCTCAAGCACCGGCAGCGGGAAGTGGAACGAATGCGAGCACCGGACACCCAGGACACGACGAACTGCGCGGCGAATCCTCACGGGAGCGAGCGCTGAGCGACGCGGTACTGCGTGCCCAGCAGGCGGTGGCCGAAATGGACACCGCCGAAGGCATCGCGGAACTGGAAGGCGCCGCCGGCCGGGTCGAGGTGGACGACAAGCGCATGATCAACTGCCGCGCCGACCTCAACCAGCTGGTGCCCTTCAAGTACGACTGGGCCTGGCAGAAATACCTGGACGGCTGCGCCAACCACTGGATGCCCCAGGAAATCAACATGAACGCCGACCTGGCGCTGTGGAAGAAGGAAGGCGGCCTCACCGAGGACGAGCGTCGCATCGTCAAGCGCAACCTGGGCTTCTTCTCCACCGCCGATTCCCTGGTGGCGAACAACCTGGTGCTGGCCATCTACCGGCTGATCACCAATCCAGAGTGCCGCCAGTACATCCTGCGCCAGTCCTTCGAGGAAGCGATCCACACCCACGCCTACCAGTACTGCATCGAGTCACTGGGCATGGACGAAGGCGAGATCTTCAACATGTACCGGGAAATCCCCTCGGTGGCCAAGAAGGCGCAGTGGGGTGTCGACTACACCCGTGAGATCTCGGACCCGCGGTTCACCACCGGCACCGCGGAAACCGACAAGGCGCTGCTCAAGAACCTGATCGCGTTCTACTGCGTGCTGGAAGGCATCTTCTTCTACTGCGGCTTCACCCAGATCCTGTCGATGGGCCGCCGCAACAAGATGACCGGCGTCGCCGAGCAGTTCCAGTACATCCTGCGCGACGAGTCCATGCACGTGAACTTCGGCGTCGACGTGATCAACCAGATCAAACTGGAAAACCCGCACCTGTGGGACCAGGAAATGCGCGACCAGGCCACCCTGATGATCCTGGAAGGCACCGAGCTGGAAATCCAATACGCCCGCGACACCATGCCGCGCGGCGTGCTCGGCATGAACGCGGCGATGATGGAAGAGTACCTGCAGTTCATCGCCAACCGCCGCCTCACCCAGCTGGGCCTGCCCGAGCAGTTCAAGGGCGTCAGCAACCCGTTCCCCTGGATGAGCGAGATCATGGACCTGCGCAAGGAGAAGAACTTCTTCGAAACCCGGGTCACCGAGTATCAGGTCGGCGGCGCGCTGAGCTGGGACTGATGGTATGGGGCAACAGGCAAGACCTGACCCCTTGGTTTGGCGGAGAGGCGTGGGAGTCGAACCCACCAGGCACGTCTGACGCATCTCACCGGAGTTGAAGTCCGGGCGCTCCACCGGAAGCGATGCCTCTCCCTTGATTGTTGATCGTGGCTGTTCAGATCGGCCACTAGCCTAACGTATTTTGTCGAAGGTGGCGCTGTCCCTGCACCAGCACGGTGACCCCGGCCCGGTCCAGATATTCCAGGACCTGGATCGTCAGGTTGCGGCCAATCCCGGACGCGTCACGGAAGGTGGCCGCATCGAAGCGGCCATCGGCGGAAGCCTTGGCAAGCGCCACCGCGATGTCGGCCAGGGCCGTGACCGTGGCGGGCAGGAAATAACGGTTGGCCGCCACGCGAACCAGAAGCCCCAGGCTCTGCATGCGTTCCAGGAAGCGCTGGCAATCGGCTTTATCCTGCCCCAAACGGTCGGCCAGCTCGCCAAGGATCGGTGGTCGCAGGCCCGCCTGGTT
>DASUNW010000019.1:0-7482 GCA_036276955.1 Alcanivorax sp.
CGCCGCGCCCGAGCAGCGCGTAGTACAGCGAATCCAGGCTGCTCTCCGCCTGTTCCAGCAACTCGGCGGAAAAGTTGAGCGGCGACCGGTAGTGGCTGGACAGCAGCGCGAAGCGCAGCACCTCGCCGGGAAACTTCTCCAACAGGTCACGGACCAGCCGGAAGTTGCCCAGGGATTTGGACATCTTCTCGCCGTCGATATTGATGTAGCCGTTGTGCATCCAGTAGCGCACGTACTCGGTGCCGTGGGCGCAGCAGCCCTGGGCGATTTCGTTCTCGTGGTGCGGGAAGATCAGATCCTGGCCGCCGCCGTGAATATCGATCACATCGCCCAGATGCTTGTGGATCATCGCCGAGCACTCGATGTGCCAGCCCGGGCGGCCACGGCCCCAGGGGGAATCCCAGCCGGGCTGATCGTCGCTGCTGGGCTTCCAGAGCACGAAATCGCCGGGGTGGCGTTTGTAGTCCGCCACTTCCACCCGGGCGCCGGCGCGCATGTCGTCCAGGTTACGTCCGGACAGCTTGCCGTAGTCGGGCATCGACTCCACCGCGAACAGCACGTGGCCGTCCGCCTCATAGGCGTGGCCCTTGGCGATCAGCGTTTCGATCATGGCGGTCATTTCGCCGATATGATCGGTGGCCTTGGGCACGATGTCCGGCTGCAGGGTATTGAGCGCCGCCATGTCGTCGCGGAAGGCCTCGGTGAAGCGCTCGGTGAGCGCCGTCATTGGCTCGCCGGTGTCCGCGCAGGCGGTGATGATCTTGTCGTCGATGTCGGTGATGTTGCGGGCGTACACCACCTGCGGGTAAAGCCGCGACAACAACCGGTACAGCACGTCGAACACCACCACCGGGCGGGCGTTGCCGATGTGGACGTAGTTATAGACCGTCGGGCCGCACACGTAGAGCGTCACGCGTTGCGGGTCGATGGGCTGGAACGCGTCCTTGTGGCCGGTGAGGGTGTTATGCAGTGTCAGCATGCTGATCCATCAGTGGTTATAAAGGTCCTTGGGGTCGATAAGCGGTGACTTATCGATGCGCGCCATGTCGCTGTCCAGTTTCCAGAAGAAGCAGTCGCGCCGGCCGGTGTGGCAGGCGGCGCCGGTCTGATCCACCCGCGCCAGCAGCACATCGCCGTCGCAGTCGACGCGCAGTTCCTTGAGCGTCTGCGTCTGGCCGGAGGATTCGCCCTTGCGCCACAGTGTCTTGCGCGAGCGGGAGTAGTAACACACCTGCCCGGTGGCCAGGGTTTCCTTGATCGCTTCGCGGTTCATCCAGGCGAACATCAACACCTCGCCGGTGTCGTGTTGCTGGGCGATCACCGGCACCAGGCCGGCGTCGTTGAACGCCAGGTTATCCAGCGCCTCGCCGAGCGGGACGCTGAAGTCTTCGGGTTGTTGTTCGTTGTCCTTGAACATGGGCGTTCCTCAGATTGGCGCGCGGGTCTCCTGGAACAACTGCTCCACCGCGTCTTCAAGGCCCAGCTCCCGGGTGTCCTTGGAGCCCAGGCTACGGATCGCCACCTTGCGCTCTTCCGCTTCTTTCTCGCCCACCACCCAGATGCGGGCGGTTTTTGCCTTGGAGTGCTCGCGTACCTTGAAACCGATTTTTTCATTGCGGGTGTCCAGCTCCGCCGGAATGCCCTTGGCTTTGAGCAGCGCCACCGCCTCGGCGGCGTAGTCGTCCACCGCGTTGGTGATGGTCGCCACCACCACCGGGCTGGGCGACATCCACAGCGGCAGGTGGCCGGCGGTGGACTCGATCAGAATGCCCAGGAAGCGCTCCAGCGAACCGAGCACCGCCCGGTGCAGCATCACCGGCCGCTGGCGGGAACCGTCCTCGGCCACGTATTCCGCGTCCAGCCGCTCGGGCAGCACGAAATCCACCTGCAGGGTGCCGCACTGCCAGTCCCGACCGATCGCGTCGCGCAGCACGAACTCCAGTTTGGGGCCGTAGAAGGCGCCTTCACCGGGGTTCAGCTCGCATTCCAGGCCCAGGGATTCCACCGCGCCGCGCAGCGCCGCTTCGGCCTTGTCCCAGGTCTCGTCGGAGCCGGCGCGGTTTTCTGGGCGGTCGGAGAACTTGATGCGGAACTCGTCGAAGCCGAAGTCCTTGTACACCTCGCGCAGCATTTCGATAAAGCCGGCGGTTTCCGGGTTGATCTGCTCTTCGGTGCAGAAAATGTGCGCGTCGTCCTGGCTGAACGAACGGGCTCGCATCAGGCCGTGCAGCGCGCCGTGGGCCTCGTTGCGGAACAGCGCGGTGAACTCGCCCATGCGGATCGGCAGGTCGCGGTAGCTCTTGATGCCCTGGTTGAAGATCTGCACGTGGCCGGGGCAGTTCATCGGCTTGATCGCCATTTCCCGATCATCGTGGGTGCAGACCGTGAACATGTCGTCGCCGTACTTATCCCAGTGCCCGGATTTTTCCCACAGGATGCGGTCCATCAACTGCGGCGTGGCCACCTCTTCATAGCTGTACTTGACCATCTTCTCGCGAATGTAGTTTTCCAGGTTCTTGCGCAGGCGCCAGCCCTTGGGGTGCCAGAACATGCTGCCCACCGCTTCCTGCTGGATATGGAACAGGCCCATTTCCCGCGCCAGCTTGCGGTGGTCGCGTTTTTCCGCTTCCTCGAGCTGCTTGAGGTAGGCGTTGAGTTCTTTCTTGTCGCGCCAGGCGGTGCCGTAGATACGCTGCAACTGGGCGTTGTCGGCGTTGCCGCGCCAGTAGGCGCCGGCCACCTTCATCAGTTTGAAGCCGTCGCCGAGCTTGCTGGTGGCCGGCAGGTGCGGGCCCCGGCACAGATCAATGAACTCGCCCTGGCGGTACAGGGAGACTTCCTGGTCGGCCGGCAGCTCGCGGATGATCTCGGCCTTGAAGTTCTCGCCCTGCTTGAGGAAGAAAGCGACCGCTTCGTCGCGGTCCCAGACTTCACGGCGGATGTCCTCGTTACGGCGTACGATCTCCTGCATGCGCTTTTCGATCGCGCCCAGGTCGTCCGGGGTGAAAGGTGCTTCGCGGTAGAAGTCGTAATAGAAGCCGTTCTCGATGGTCGGGCCGATGGTCACCTGAGTGTCCGGGAACAGCTCCTGCACCGCCTCGGCCATCACGTGGGCGGCGTCGTGGCGAATCAGTTCCAGAGCGTCTTCGTGCTCACGGGTGATGATCTCCACTTCGCTGCCGTCGGTGAGCGGCAGGTACACGTCCGTGAGACGACCGTCGGCTTTCGCCGCCAGGGCCTGTTTGGCGAGTTTCTTGCTGATCCGTCCGGCGATCTCCAGGGCGGAGGCCGGCTGATCAAACTCCATAGTTGCCCCGTCGGGCAGTCGATAGCTCACGCTCATGGGTGACACGGAATCCGAGTAATGGGTTGGCTGGGGGAAAATCCCCATCAGAACCGGGGAATGGTAGGCAATCGCCTTCTCACGTTCAAGCAAGGTTCCTTTACGCTGGCGACAGCCTGTGCCTATGCTTATCCCGTCGGACCGACAGGAAAACCGAATGAACAAGTTGCAGCGGGTGCCGGACCCCCATCTTCCGCCTCTGTTACGGGTGGCCCGGCAGATCAATGAGCAGCGCGATCTGGCGCCCCTGATCGAGACGGTGCTGGAAGAAGCGCAGGTGCTGGCCGGCGCCGAAGCCGGCGTGCTCTGGCTGTATCGTGAAGAGGGTGGCACCGAATGGCTGGATTGCGCCCGCCACTGCAGCAACGGCCCCGACGGCGCCCCGGTGTGCGCCCTGGAAGGCCCCCGCCTGCCCCTGGACGACCAGCATGCCGACCGGCCCGCGGTGCGCGTGGCGCGCTCCGGGCAATCCCTGCATCTCACCGAGGCGAGCCGTTTCCACGCGCAGGATCTGGCGTTGCTGGTGCCGCTGCTGGTCCGGCGGGTGGACTCCCTGTTGCTGGTGCCGATGCGTAACCACGAGGGGGTGGTGGTGGGCGTGCTGCAGCTGGTGAACCTGGATCCGGACGGTTTGCGGCACGGCGAGGCCGTACCCGCGACGGTGCTGGCGTTGCTCGAGGCGCTGGCCGGGTACGCCGGCATCGCGCTCAACAACCTGCTGCTGGTTCAGGAGCTCAAGGATCTGCTGGACGCCTTCGTCAAGGTAATCGCCCGCGCCATCGACGCCAAGAGTTCGCACACCAGCGCGCACTGCGAGCGCGTGCCCCTGCTCACCGAGCTGCTGGCGCGGGCCGCTTGCGACGACCAGACCCGGTTCGCCGACTTTCAGCTCGACGAGGACGGCTGGTACGAGTTGAACGTGGCCGCCTGGCTGCACGACTGTGGCAAGCTGGCGACCCCGGATTCGGTGCTGGACAAGTCCACCAAGCTGCACAGCCTGCACGACCGCATCGAGATGGTGGCGGCCCGCTTCGCGGTGCTGCGCAGCGAGGCGGAGCGTCGCTACGAAAGGGACGCGCTTACCGAGCCGGCCCGCGAACCGGAATTCCGGGAACGCATGGAAGAGGCGGTGCAGACCCTCAGCGACGACCTCACCTTTCTTGAGCGTATCAATAAAGGCGGGGAATCCATGGCCCCGGAGGATCAGGCCAGGGTGCGGCGTATCGCCGAAACCGTCTGGATCGACGCCCATGGCCAGCGCCGGCCGCTGTTATCCGAGGACGAGGTCAACAACCTCTGCATTCCACGCGGTACCCTCACCGAAGAAGAGCGGCGCATTATCAATGGGCATATGGACATCACCCTGGAAATGCTCGAATCCCTGCCGTTTCCGCGCAAGCTGCGCCGGGTGCCGGAATACGCCGGCGGTCACCATGAACGCATGGACGGGCGCGGCTTTCCGCGTGGGCTGACCCGCGAGCAGATGTCGGTGCCGGCGCGGATCATGGCGATCGCCGATGTGTTCGAAGCGCTGACCTCCCGCGAGCGGCCCTACAAGGAACCGCTCAAACTGTCCGAAGCGCTCGGCATCATGCAGCGCATGCGCGACAATCAGCACCTGGATCCCGATCTCTACCGCCTGTTTCTGGACGCCGGCGTGTGGCGCGATTACGCGCGCACCGCCCTGGATCCGGTGCAGCTGGACGTGGATGACCCCTCGCCCTATTACTAGAAGGGCCTGTTCAGAGGGTAACCACGCGGCCCTGGTCGCTCATATAGGCGACCCGGTTGCGGCCCGCGCCTTTGGCCTGGTAGAGCGCCTCGTCGGCGCACTTGATCAGATTGGTCGCGTCATTGTCGCAGTTGCCGGCGCTGGCGACGCCGATGCTGATGGTCACCACCTGACTGATCCGGGAACCGGTGTGCGGCAGACCCAGCTGCTCGATGCGGGTGCGCATGCGCTCCGCGAACACCAGGGCGTCCTTCAGGCTGGTGTCCACCAGCACCACCACGAATTCCTCGCCGCCGTAGCGGGCCACGAAATCCTTGCTGCCCTGGGCCATGGAGCGGGGGATCGACGCCACCGTTTTCAGGCAGTCGTCGCCGGCCAGGTGCCCGTAGGTGTCGTTGTACTGTTTGAAGAAGTCGATATCGAACAGCACCAGGGTGATGCGCTCGGACACACCGCCACGGCCGAAACCGTGCAGCACTTCATCGAGCCGGTTTTCCATGCCACGGCGGTTCAGGCAGCCGGTGAGGCCGTCCACGGTGGCCTGGCTTTCAAGGATGCGGTTGGCGGAATGCAACTCGTCGCGGTGCTGGAAGAGCACGTTCTCGGAAAGGAAGTGCTGGCGCAGCAGCCGCTCGTAAATGTATTGCCCGAACAGGCTCATGCTGGCACTGGCCACCGACAACAGCAGCAACACCAGCGACAGGTCGCGGTCCACCTGAGCACTGCCGAACAGGGTCAGCACCAGGATCCCGATCATCACCAGACTGCTGACGGCGGCCAGATGGAAAGGCACGCGCAACACCACGCAGGCCATGAGGATCGCCAGCGGGGTCTGCAGGAACAGCCCGAACGCCATGGGGTGATCCACGTGCAGGCCCATCCAGTTGCCGGTGAGGGCCACCGCGAACGCCACCGAAAGGCTGGCCACATGCAACCAGCGGCGCCAGTCCGGCCGGCGCGCGATCAAGGCGGTGGCCACGATCAGCATCACGCACAGCAGCCGCGGGCGCCAGGTGGTCGCAGCCGCCTCCGGGGAGATGGTGTATTCCACGATCAGGGCCAGAATCAGCAGCGCCACCAGACTGGCCGCCGCCCAGGGAGTGACACTGGCCACGCTGCCGCGGAAGTAGTCCGCGAAATCCCGCTCCAGCGGGCCGGGTAAACGCAAATGCCACGGCAGCCGAATGTCGTTGCCGTTGGGTAAACTGCTCGTCCGTTGAGGTTCGTTTGTCAACTGCTTTCATCCCCCCGACACCGCCGGTGTGATCACTTCACCAGCCGGTCGGCATCGCAACCATCGGGTCTTCGCATGTTAAGTTTAGAGTAATGACACTTGTCTCTCTAAGCCATCGCGCGCCGAACTCGCCGTCGCTATGGTCAGTTCTCAGGCGTTCGGCCGGGCGCCGTCCAGCAGCGCGATCAGCGCACGCCGCTTGGCGGCGGGCAGGCGGCGGAAGTGGTCAAGCAGGAAACGCTCCTCGTCCCCCGCCGGCACCGCGGGCTCGTCGCCGGGCAGCTGATCCGGCCAGTTGTCCATGCTGTGCCTGAGTCGCGCGACGATCTCCGCGTTCATACTGCGGTGACTCACGCCGGCCGCCCGGGCGACCCAGTCCCGCATGCCGAGAGGAAAGCGAACCACGAACTTCTCGGATCGGGTACGTTCCGCCTGTTTCATAGTGCGTACTACACCCTGGGAAAAACATCACGATACGCATTTATTTGCTTTAAATCGATACGTCTGTCCCAGTGGACGCCAAGAAAGCGACACGGTTAACATCTTGCCCGCGGTTTGGTATACCCTTTATTTTTATGTTCTGCCTCAGGCATTCACGCCATGAATATCGCCAGCGCCGATCTCAACCTGCTCAAATACCTGGACGTACTGCTGCGCGAGAAAAACGTGACCCGCGCCGCCGAGCAATTGGGGATTACCCAGCCGGCGATGAGCAACTGTCTCAAGCGTCTGCGTCATATGTTCGGCGACCCGCTGCTGATCCGCACCAGCGAAGGCATGACCGCCACCGATCGGGCGCTGGAGCTGCAGCCGCTGGTACGCCAGTTGATCAGTCAGGCGGAATCCCTGTTCACGCCCGAGGACGTGTTCCGGCCGGCGGAAAGCCGCCGTGTGTTCCGCATCATGACCAGTGATTACGCTGAAGGTACCTTAGTACCTCATATCGTGCGTCGATTACGTGAAGAGGCGCCGAACGTGGTGTTGGACTTTCTGACCCCCTCCGACGTGAGCTACCCGGATATGGAGCAGGGCCGGGTGGATATGGCGGTGAACCGGTTCAACGAAATCCCGGGTTCGTTTCACCAGGTCACCCTCTGGCGGGATTCGTTTTCCTGCCTGCTCAACCGGGACAATCCCATCGCCCGCCGTTTCGACCTCAACAGTTACTTGTCC
>DASUNW010000020.1:0-7574 GCA_036276955.1 Alcanivorax sp.
GCATCGGTGAAATCGTCCGCAAGCAGCAGGAGGTGCTGGGCTGGTAAGCCCGGTGGGGAACACAATGAAAAACTACAAGAAGCACTTTTTGCGCTTCGCCGAGGAGCGCCAGGCGCTGAAGTTCGGGGAGTTCACCCTGAAATCCGGGCGCATCAGCCCGTACTTCTTTAACGCCGGCACCTTTTACACCGGCGAGGCGCTGGCCCGGCTGGGCCGCTATTACGCTGACGCCATCGTCGAGTCGGGCATCGAGTTCGACATGCTGTTCGGACCCGCCTACAAGGGCATTCCGTTGGTGGCGGCGGTGTCCGTGGCGCTCGCCGAGCACCACGGCCGGGACCTGCCCTGGGCGTTCAACCGCAAGGAAGCCAAGGACCACGGCGAAGGCGGCTGGCTGGTGGGCGCGCCGCTGGAAGGCCGCGCGCTGGTGATCGACGACGTGATCACCGCCGGCACCGCGATCCGCGAGGTGGCGGAGTTGTTCGAGCGCACCGAGGCGAGCATTGCCGGGGTGTTCGTGGCGGTGGATCGGCAGGAGCGCGGTCGAGGTGATCTGTCGGCGATCCAGGAGGTTCAGGAGAGCCTGGGCGTGCCGGTGCGCAGCATTGTCTCCATGTCGGACATTATCGCCTGGCTGGAAGAGCAGGAAGGGCGTGACGCGGATCGCGTGGCGCTCAAGCAGTACCGCAAGCGCTACGGCGTGGAGGGGTAGGCGTGAAGTGGCTGCCGCGGATTCTGTTGTTGTGGTTGGCGCTGTTGCCGGTGCTGGCGCTGGCGGCGTCCAAGCAACAAGAGGCCGTCGGCGAGGTGATATACCGCTATACCAAGCCGGACGGTACCCTGGCGGTAAGATCCACGCTTAACGAGCAGGCGATCCATGCCGGTTACCAGGTGCTGGATTTGAACGGCCGTGTGCTGCGCCGTGAGCCGCCCGCGCCCCCGGAAGAGCAGGCGCGCCGCCGCGAGGTGATGGCAGCCAAGCAGCAGGCGCAGCGGCAAGCGGAGCGGGACAAAGAGCTGGAGCGCCTGTACGCCGGGCCGGAGGACGCGGTGCGTGCCCGGGAGCGCCAGATCGAAGCGCTTGATTTGCGAATCAGCTACGCCACCAACACCCTCGCGCAGTTGGAAGAGAAGCGCGACGAGGAGGTGAGCCTCGCCGCCCGCGCCGAGCGCGCCGGCCGGCCGGTGCCAGAGGAGACCCGCCAAGCCATCAAGGAATACCAACGGCGCATGGATCACGTGCGCCGGGAAATCGCCGGCTACGAGCAGGACAAGCAGGCGGTGCGCGAGCAGTACGCGCCGATTATTGAGCGGTTGGAGGAGCTTGAGGGCTCTTAATCGCGGAAGACCGTGGGTGCCAGCAGTGCCCATTGCTCCGGCCAGTCCTGGCCGGGACGGATCCTGAAACCGGAACGCACGAATTGCGCGATGCGCCCTTCCACCACCGCCAGCAGCAGGTTGGCGGTGATGGTGGGGGTGGCGGCGGTGCGTTTGCTCTCCTTGAATTCGGCATCGCGCACCACCTGCTTGAGCTGGCTCTCCACCCGGTCGTAGAACTGCTGAATGCGCCGGTGCAGGCGCTCGTTCTCGCCGGTGAGGGCGTCGCCGGTGAGCAACCGGGTGATGCCCGGGTTGCGCTCGGTGAACGCCAGGATCAGTGTCAGAATCTGCTCCACCTGGGTGAGCGCGTCCCCCTCGCCGGTGATCCGGTTAATGCGCGAGAAAATCGCCTCCTCGATAAAGTCGATCAACCCCTCGAACATCTTCGCCTTGCTGGGAAAATGCCGATACAACGCGGCCTCGGATACCCCCACTTCCCGGGCCAGGCCGGCGGTGGTGATCCGCCCGCCGGGTTCCGCTTCCAGCATGTGCGCCAGGGCCTGCAGGATCTGCTCCTTTCTGGACGGAGTCTGTTCTGTCATTCGTCGTTCCCTTTAAGAGTTGCAAGTTTCAAGTAGCAAGTTGAAAAGGCGCGGCGCCAACCGTTACGCGTATGTCGCCGGGCTCTGTCGCGTTGCAACTTTCAACTTGTAACTTTCAACTTAATGCTTGCTGATCAGCGTCCCCACGCCTTTATCAGTCAATATCTCCAACAGCACCGCGTGGGCCACCCGGCCATCGATAATGTGCGAGGTGTGCACGCCGTTCTCCACCGCTTCCAGGGCGCAGCGAATCTTCGGCAGCATGCCGCCGTGGATGGTGCCGTCCTCGATCAGCTCGGCCACGCGCGAGGCGGTCAGGCCGGTGAGCACCTTGCCCTGCTTGTCCTGGAGGCCGGCCACGTTGGTCAGCAGGATCAGCTTTTCGGCGCGCAGCACTTCCGCCACCTTGCCGGCCACCAGGTCGGCGTTGATGTTATAGCTGGTGCCGTCCTGATCGACGCCGATCGGCGCAATGACCGGAATAAAGTCGCTACCGCCCAGCAGGTCCAGCACCTTGGTGTCGATGCCCTGCACCTCGCCCACATGGCCGATATCGATGATTTCCGAGGCCTGCAGCTCGGGGTTGTCGGCGTCCAGGTTCTTGAGCAGCATCTTGCGCGCCTTGATCAGGCGGCCGTCCTTGCCGGTCAGGCCCACCGCCTGGCCGCCGTTGTGCTGGATCAGGTTGACGATGTCCTTGTTGACCAGACCGCCGAGCACCATCTGCACCACGTCCATGGTTTCCCGGTCGGTGACGCGCATGCCCTGCACGAACTTGCTCTCCTTGCCGAGCCGGTTGAGCAGGTCGCCGATCTGCGGGCCGCCGCCGTGCACGATCACCGGGTTGATGCCGACCTGCTTCATCATCACCACATCCCGGGCGAAGCTGTTCTTCAGTTCGTCGTTCTCCATGGCGTTGCCGCCGTATTTGATCACCACGGTGGTGCCGGCGAAGCGCTGAATGTACGGCAGCGCTTCAATCAGAACGCGGGCGGTTTCCTGGGCGCTCTTGGTGTCCATGACTGCTATCTCCAACCGGTCAAAAAGTATCCGCGTAAGGGGCGAACACCTCGGCGCTGCCGCCCTGCTGCAGGGAGAGTATCTCCAAAAGGCGGGCGGCGGCGTAGAGGGCATCGCTGAATCCGTACCAACGGTCGGCGAAGAATATATGCCCGCTCGCCTCCCCCGCCAGAGGCACGGCCAATTCTTTCATGCGCACGCGCAGCTCGGTCGGGCCGCCTTCGTGGATCACCGGGCGGCCGCCCTGCTTGCGGATCAGGCCGGCCAGGGCGCGGCTGCATGTTACGTCGAACAGCACGTCGGCGCCCGGGTTGCGTTCCAGAAGGTCGCTCGCCAGCAGCATCAGCAGCCGGTCGATGGCGACCGTTTGGCCGTCGCCGGCCACCAGGGCAAGGCGGCCGTCGGCCGGGAACGCCAGGCCCAAGTTAAGATTTTGTTCGGTGACGGCCCGCGCCAGGGCGTCCGGGTCGGTGCCGTCCACGGTGACCGCTTTGCAGCCCAATGCCTCGAACAGGCGCGGCGCCAAGGTGGCGGCGGCGCTGGCGCCTTGCACGGCCACCGACATGGGCCGCGCCAGAATAATGTCGTCCGCCACGGCGGCCAGGTAGCGGTCGTTGATGTCCCGTTGTGCCTGTCGGCCGCTGCCCTGGTCCAGGTTCCGCGCCAGCAGCCGCTCGCGCAGCGCCATCAGCCGGTCGCCGAACAGGGGCTCACCGTTAATAACGATGTCCAGGGCCCGGTGGTCACCGTCGCCGGTGAGACAGACGCCGCTCTGGCTCTCCAGCACCTCGGTGGCGTAGTGCAGCACCGCCGGCGGCGCCGGGCCCAGGTCCACCACTTCACGCCCGCACGCCAGCAGGCCGTCAATCAGCGGTTGGGCGGCGCCGTCGCCCGTGGCGCAGGCCACGAACAGGGTGTGCTGGCCGGCCGCGCCGGCTTCGCTGCCGATCGCCCGGCCCAACTGTTCCAGAGCGGTGTCGTCCAGGGGCGCGTCGCGGGTGGCGCGGATCCCGTCGCGTCCGAACAGTGCCGGCGGTGGCGCCGGGCCCGCCTCGGGCTCGGGCGGCTCTTCCGGTTCTGGCTCCGGTGCGGGGGCCGGCGATGGCACCGATACGGGTGGGGTGACGGCACGGGCAGCGTCGACGCGGCGGCCGGCGACCGGTGTGGGCGCGGGCTGGTGTCGGGCCAGCCGGGCGAACACCGCGTAGATCGCCAGCAGCACCAGCGCCGCGCTGACGCCGGCGGGCAGCAACAGGCTCTGCCAGGAGGGCGGCGTGGGGGTCACCGCCAGGGTCAGGTTAAAGGGACCGCCCCGGGCAGTGGCGGTGGCGGCGCCCGCACCGGCCTGGCCGCGCCGTATCAGTGTCAGGTCGCCCTGGCTCAGCGTCAGAGCACTGCGCTTGGGAAGGCGCGAATCCAGGCCTTTCAGCCAGGGTCTCAGGTCGTGTTCCAGGATCAGGACGCCGCCGGGCGCGGAGCGTGCCATCAGCAGCGCCGGCTGTTCGCCGCCGGTGCTGGACACCACCACTTCGCCCCGTTCGCGCAGATTGTTCAGCAGCTCACGCAGGGTGAACGACAGCCGCTCCTCGCCGGGATGGCCGTCGGGCACGCTCAGCAGGCGGGTGTCATCCTTCCAGGGGATTGGTGTCAGGGGTTGGTCGGCGGCGGGCTGGCGTGGACGGTCGGCGAGCTGTTCCAATTGCGCGCGGTGGCGGTTCACCCGCTGGCCGAGTTCCCCGGCCAGGGTGTCGGCCAGACGCCGGGCCTGCTCCGCGGCGGCGGTTCGCGCCTGGCTGTGCTGATGCTGATGCCAGAGGCCGAAGCCGGCGCCGACCATCACCAGCCCCAGCAGCGCGAGCAGCAGCGCTGGCCTGTTCAGAACCTTGCGTTCGTTCCCCATCCGTTCCCCCATTTGCCTTACCGTCGCCGTTCTTTGGTCGCGGCGTTGCGGTGGTGCTCGTGGCGCTTACTGGCGGCCGCTGTGGCCGAAGCCGCCCTCGCCCCGGGCGCTGTCGTCGAAATCGTCCACCTGCGTCAGCGCGACCTGCATCACCGGCACGATCACCAGTTGCGCGATGCGTTCCCCCGGCTCGACGGTGAACGGGGCGCTGCCCCGGTTCCAGCAGGACACCATCAACTGGCCCTGGTAGTCCGAGTCGATCAGCCCCACCAGGTTGCCCAGCACGATGCCGTGCTTATGGCCCAGGCCGGAACGCGGCAGGATCATGCCGGCGTAGCCCGCGTCGCCGATGTGAATGGCCAGCCCGGTGGGCAGCAGCTCGGTGTCGCCGGGGTTCAGGGTCAGCGGTGCGTTCACCATGGCGCGCAGATCGAGGCCGGCGGAGCCGTCGGTGGCGTAGGCGGGCAGCGGAAACTGGTCGCCCAGACGGGCATCAAGAAGCCGGTATTGCAATTGCATCAGTGGTCTCAGCGGTTGGTGGTTTCAGCTCTGGCGAATAGCGATCAATTCGATCAGTTGCTTGGCGATCTGCGCCTTGGAGGCGAGCGGCAGCACCTTGTGGCCGCCGGGCCAGATCACCGTGAGGGCGTTATTATCGCTGTTGAAGCCCACGTTGGTGCCGGACACGTCGTTGGTGGCGATCATATCCAGTTTTTTGCCCTTGAGCTTGGCCTGGGCGTATTCAATCACATCCTGGGTCTCCGCCGCGAAGCCCACGGTGAAGGGCCGTTTGGCGTGGCTGGCCACGGCGGCGATGATGTCCGGGTTCTTCACCAGGGTGAGGTGAATCTCCTCGGTGGATTTCTTGATCTTGTGGTCGGCGGTGACGGTGGGGCGGTAATCCGCCACGGCGGCGGTGGCGATAAAGATGTCACAGCCTTCTTCCACCGCCCGCAGGCTGGCCTGGTGCATGTCCTCGGCGCGCACCACATCGATGCGGTGCACCCGGTTGGGGGTGTCCAGGGCCACCGGCCCGGCGATCAGGGTGACCCGCGCGCCCGCCTCGGCGGCGGCCTGGGCCAGCGCGAAGCCCATTTTCCCGGAGCTCTTGTTGGTCAGGTAGCGCACCGGGTCAATCGGCTCGCGGGTGGGGCCGGCGGTGATCACCAGGTGTTTGCCGGTGAGCAGCTCGTAGTCGAACACCTCGGCGGCCTGTTGAATGATCTCCGACGGATCCTGCATGCGCCCCGGGCCCACCTCGCCGCAGGCCTGGCTGCCGGCGCCCGGGCCGAAGATATGGATGCCTTTCTCTTGCAGGATCAGCTGATTCTTCTGGGTCGCCTGGTCCGCCCACATTTGCTGGTTCATGGCCGGGGCGACGGCCACCGGCGCACCGGTGGCCAGGCACAGGGTGGCGAGCAGGTCGTTGCCGTGGCCGTAGGCCAGGCGGGCGAGGAAATCCGCCGAGGCCGGGGCGATCAGCACCAGGTCCGCCCAGCGGGCCAGCTCGATGTGCCCCATGGCGGCTTCGGCGCGCGGGTCCAGCAGGTCTGTATGCACCGGGTAGCCGGAAAGCGCCTGCATGGTGAGCGGGGTGATGAATTCGCAGGCGCCCTGCGTCATTACCACGCGTACTTCGGCGCCGGCGTCCTGCAGCCGGCGGACCAGATCCGCGCTCTTGTAGGCGGCAATGCCTCCGGTGACACCGAGGAGGATCCGTTTGTTGACCAGTCGCTGCATGCTGTCATTCCGTACAGTATTTTAGGCTGTGGCTGACACAAACCATGGTGGATGTCTTCTGCCCTTGCCCCGGCGGGGTGTGCAGACTAGGGGCGTCATAGAGTAGCACCAAGGTATGAGCAAACACAGGGAGGTGAGTATGGCGATCAGTGACTGGCCGAAACCGGAGCGGCCCAGGGAGAAGCTGCTCGGTCGGGGCGCGGACGCGCTCAGCGACGCGGAACTGCTGGCGATTTTTCTGCGCACCGGCAGCCGCGGCAAAACCGCGGTCGACGTGGGCCGCGACATTCTCGACCGCGCCGGCGGCCTGCGCGGGTTGCTGGACCTGACGCCCAAGCGGATGGCGCGCTTGCCGGGCATGGCGGATTCCCGCTGTGCCCAGGTGCTGGCGGCCCTGGAGTTGGGCCGGCGCTATCTGGCCACGGAGCTGGAGCGGGGCTTCAGCCTGGACAATCCGGAGCCGGCGGCGCGTTTATTGACCGCCGAGCTGCGCGGCGAGCCCTGCGAGGTGTTCGCGGTGCTGTTCCTGGATAACAAGCACCGGGTGATTGGCTTCGAGAAGATGTTCTACGGCACCGTGGACGGGGCCGCGGTCTACCCCCGGGAGGTGGTCCGCAGGGCGCTGGAATACAATGCCGCCAGCGTGATCGTGGCGCATAATCACCCTTCCGGGGTGGCCGAGCCCAGCCAGGCGGATCGCGACGTCACCGAGCGGTTGCGCCGGGCGCTGGATCTGATTGATGTGCGCATTCTCGACCATCTGGTGATCGGCGACGGCCATTGGGAGTCGTTCAGCCGCCGGGGTTGGGTGTGATATTTGCCGGTAAACACCGGAATGGCTTGATCACCGTCCGGGGTTTTGGTATAAAACGCGCCTTTTCCGGGGCTGCCCCGCCCCAATTGTGTTGCATCACGGGAGCAAGATCATGTCCAAAGTTTGCCAGGTAACCGGAAAGCGGCCGGTAACGGGTCACCACGTGTCCCACTCGAAC